>JACQLI010000041.1 GCA_016204125.1 Candidatus Omnitrophota bacterium | reverse complement strand
GCGAGCGACTCGGGCTAAATATTCAGTGTGACCATGAAATTTGGGCTCAATCAGACGAATCGCCTCTTTGTTGACAGGCGCTGTGACAAGGCCGTCGATAAGTCCTGTCGCGCCCTGATACGCTCCTGCCTTGAGGGCTGCTAGGGCGAGGGCCGCGTTTTGGGCCGAGACTTTCCCGATATCAAAGAGGGCATCTGATGGACAGTGAAGTCGACTCGCTTCTTCTGTGATATCTAGAAAATTGACAGAATCTTCTCTTAGAAAATCGCGGTGAAGGGTCGGGACGGGATTGAGGGGGAGTTTGAGATGAAGTTCCTCTTCGAGGAATTCAAAAACGTTCGACGCACCGATTAAAAGGAGAAAGAAATCTCCTATCTTTTCGGGATGGGAGATTGTCTTGGCAATAATCTCGGGACCGATACCTCCAGGGTCTCCCATTGTGATAGCAACGATCGGTTTTGGCATATTGAATCTCGCGACTCATCGGATAGTGATAAAGGCCTTCGCCTTAAGCTCATCCATCCATTCCTTGAAACGCTTTTGGGCCTTTTGGCGAAAGATAACGTCGCGAATCTTATCGCGAACTTCGTCAAGAGGAGCAATGCGGCCAATCTGTTTTTCCTCTACTTTAAAGAGATGGTAACCCATGGGTGTTTCCAAGACGTTTGAAATTTCTCCTTCCTTGAATCCAAAAAGGGCTTCTTCAATCTCCTGAAGCATCTCTCCCCGCTTGACCCAACCCATCATTCCCCCTTCTTTGGCACGTGCATCTTCAGAAAATTCCTGAGCGAGATCTTCGAATTTCTTTCCACTTCGAATCTTTCCTTCAATGGATTCAAGCTTCTTTTTAGCGGCTTCGTCCGTCAGCCCCTTAGCAATGGCATCCTCACCTTTTCTTATCGTGATGGAACGTACTTTGATCTTTTCTTCCTCAGTAAATTCCGAGCTGTGATTTTTATAGTACTCCTCTATTTCGAGAGGAGAGACGACAACTTGGGCTCGGATTTCCATGTCATGAAGTCTTCTGACTGTAGCCTGACGTTTCAAGTTCTCGCGAAGCTTGGTTAAGGTAAAACCCTGTTCTATGAGCGTCTTCTCAAATTCTTCTTCAGAGGGAAATCTGGCCCTCATCTCATCGAGGAGTTTATCGGTTTCGCTATCTTCGATGGTGATCCCTCGAGTTTTGGCTTCTTGAAAAACAAGCCTGTCTTCAATCATTTGATTAAGAAGTTTGAGTCGTGCCTCATTGAATTCTCGTCTGAGTTCTTCGCCCTTGTATTGGCGCTTGAACTCCTCGTAGAGGGGCCTTAAGAAAAGGTCGAGCTCGCTTTGAGTGATGGCTTCATCATTGACAACAGCTACCACGCGGTCAAGAAGCTGTTTTTGAGCCCAAACGGGCGAGACTGTGCAAAGGAGGAGCGCTCCGATGATGAACAACTGATAAAACATAGGGTTTACATATACCATGAGACGACTTTGATTTCAATTGAGGAACGAGACTATCTTAACTTCTTTTTTGGTAAGGAGTTACGACATCCTTCGATTTTTGTTCATCAATGGCCCTGCGAAGCATTCGACAGTAGAGGTCAAAACCAACGGCATGGATGAAGCCGCTTTGTTCATGACCTAAGATATTCCCCGCGCCCCTGATCTCTAAATCCTTGAGTGCGATCTTAAAGCCAGAACCGAGCTCTGTGAAACGTTCAATCGCTTCCAGCCTCTTTTCGGCATCTAGAGTCATGACCCAGTTACGGGGCACAATAAAATAGGCATAGGCCTGACGTTCTCCTACAAAACGACCCACTCGGCCGCGAAGCTGGTAGAGGTCCGCTAGTCCAAATCGATCCGCTCGATTCACGATGATGGTGTTGACATTGGGGATATCAAGACCTGATTCAATAATGTTGGTCGTGATCAGACAGTCAATCTTCTTTTGGAGAAACTCCTTCATGATCTTTTCCAGGGTATGAGCGGGTAATTGACCATGAGCGATGGAAAAACGAACTTCAGGAAGAATGGACTTCGAATGGGCGTATACCTTTTCGATGGATTCGATTCGATTGTGGACAAAATAAACCTGGCCTCCCCTTGCAAGTTCCCGATGAACCGCTTCCACAATTTTTTGATCATCGTATTCGATAACCTCTGTCTTAATGGGTAGACGAGTTCGAGGAGGGGTGTTGATAATCGACATGTCGCGCGCTCCCATGAGAGAAAGATAAAGAGTCCTGGGGATAGGAGTTGCTGTTAATGTCAGAACATCCACAATTTCTCTTAATTTCTTGAGTTTCTCCTTATGGGCTACGCCGAATCGCTGCTCTTCATCGATAATCACGAGGCCTAAATCTTTGAAGTGCACATCTGAAGAAAGAAGGCGGTGAGTTCCGATGAGGATGTCAACCTT
Organism: Candidatus Omnitrophota bacterium; assembly: GCA_016204125.1. GTDB lineage: Bacteria > Omnitrophota > Omnitrophia > Omnitrophales > JACQLI01 > JACQLI01. The sequence continues at coordinate 2,149 of JACQLI010000041.1, read as the reverse complement.
TCCCTCTCCAAGTTTTTTAAGGATGCTCAATTGATCTTTCTTGGAACGGAAGCGGGATAAGACCTCAACATCAATCGGAAAATTCTTGACCCGCTCTTTAAAGACAAGCCAATGCTGCTCGGCAAGAATGGTGGTTGGAACAAGAAAGGCGACCTGTTTTCCACTCACTGCCGCTTTCACAGCAGCTCTCATAGCCACTTCAGTTTTGCCGTATCCCACATCTCCGCAAAGGAGACGATCCATCGGCTTTTCGCTTTCCATATCTCCCTTCACCTCTGCTGTGGCCTTGAGCTGATCAGGGGTCTCCTCAAAAGGAAACTCGTCCTCAAATTGATCCTGCCACGAGGAGTCCTTTGGAAAGGAAAAACCCGACCCAAACTTTCTTTTAGCCTGCAGGAAGACAAGGTCGCGGGCGACATTTTCAACAGCCAGACGAGCCTTTGCCTTGGCCCTATCCCATTCTTTCGTATGAAGGCGGGTGAGCTTGGGCTTTTCCCCCTCCACTCCAATGTAACGCTCAAGCGGCTCCCCCATCTCGAGGTAAAGGATTTCACGATCCGCAAATTCCAAAGCGATGTGGCGCTTCGCCTTACCCTGGATTTCGATTTTCTTTGTCCCAAGATAACGCGCAACTCCATATTGAAGGTGAACCACAAAATCGCCTGGTTCCAGGTCCGTGATCTCGCTGAGCGGTTCGAAAGTTTCGAACCGATCTCTTAAGCGACTCTGGGAGGCTTCGAAGGGTTCCGAAAAAGGAATTAAAAAAACTTCTTCGAAACGGGTAAGACTTTTTCCTTCGTGGGGAGAAAAATCGGCGATTGCCTGAATGGTATCGAGATCAAAACTCAGTCTAATGGGGGCTCGGTAGGTAACGGGGTAGATATCGACTTGGGCGCCACGATCCGCGTATTCACCAGGCCTCGAGACAAAGTCTCTCCTCCTGTAACGGAGCTTCTGGAGGGTGGTCTCCAAATCGCCCCGCTCGATCACCTGCCCCATATAGAGCCTTACAAGCTCTTCCATCAAACCACGCGATAATTATAACATGAAGCGATCTCGGAAGATCCCTCCGTGAACGTGTAATAGGCAGAATCTCCCGCCTCCGTCGGACACTCGGCCGACGGTTGTCGAGGAGAAAATTCCCTTTCCCCTCCGCGGGCCTCCTTGCAACAACTCTAGGCGATCCCGAGGCTGGGGTCCACGCCGTCCCTCGTCTGGAACCCTTGGCGGCGTCTTCCCATCCTCGGTATCGCAAGAGTTGTAGTGTTCTCTTCGGCCCTGATTGCTTCGGGGAAAGAAATTTTCTCCTGTTATCTTCTAGCCAAAGGCCCTCGTCAAGGGCCGAATCGGATTCGAAGACGTTAGAAATCTTACGAGGCGACGTTGGAAAGCCGACGACCTCCGCCATGCTTTTCGGCGGAGGGACGGCGGAAGGACTTCCAACGGCGGCTCGTCTAGATTTCTCGCAAGGAATCCGCCTGAGGCCCAGGCGATGGGCCTTTTGGCTTAGAGCTTGGAGAGCCAGTCGTGGAGGCGGCGGGCGGATTCGATGATCTCTTTTTCAGAGCAGGCGAAGGAAAGGCGAACGTGTCGATCACTTCCAAAAACTTTTCCTGGAACGACAGCGACACGTGCTTCTTCTAGAAGACGTTCCGTAAAGCGCATGGAATTAAGTCCTGTTGCTTCAATATTCACGAAGAGATAAAAGGCCCCTTGCGGAGCAAAAGGCTTGATCTTTGAAATCTTCCCCAGTTCCTGGAGAAAAAGATTTCTTCTCTTTTCATAGACTTCTCGCATTCGCTTAGCTTCCGCCTCACCCTTCTCAAGAGCTACGATAGCGCCCGCCTGGGCAAAGGAGGTCGGGTTGGAAGTAGAGTGGCTTTGAAGGTTTGCCGATGCATCTGCGACTTCCTTAGGGCAGGCTGCATAACCCAGACGCCAGCCTGTCATTGCGTAGGCCTTGCTGTGACCATTAACAAGAAGAGTCCTTTTGGCTATTTCAGGATGGAGGGAGGCAATAGAATAATGAGACCCGCCGTCAAATATCAGTTTTTCATAAATTTCATCACTCAAGACCCAAACCCCAGGATGTTTCAAGAGCACAGGGATAAGTGCTTCAAGTTCATCTTTTCGATAGACGGCCCCTGTT
>JACQLI010000003.1 GCA_016204125.1 Candidatus Omnitrophota bacterium | reverse complement strand
TTCCTCCCACGCTCACAGCTCCTAAGGTATCACCATGATAGGCATGTGTGAGACGTGCAAATTTTCTTTTTTTCTTCTCTCCAATCTGTTGCCAGAATTGATAAGCCATTTTCAAAGCGATCTCAACGGCCTCTGAACCCGAATCGGAATAGAAGACCCTTGTGAGACCCTTGGGTGCAATCTCGACTAACTTCTTTGCCAGTTGGATGGCTGGAACATTAGAAAGTCCTAGAAAAGTGCTGTGGGCAATCTTATCAAGCTGTTCCCGAATGGCATCGTCTATCTCTGGCACTCGGTGGCCATGAACATTGCACCAAAGAGATGAAACGCCGTCGAGGTAACGCCTTCCCTCGGTATCAATGAGATAAACTCCCTCTCCCCTCTCAATAATCAGAATCTCTTCCTTTTCCCACTCGGCCATTTGGGTAAAAGGATGCCAAACGTACTTCTTGTCAAGTTCGACTAAGTGAGTGGGTGAATGGGTGAGTGGGCGACTAGGCGCGGCTTCTCGCCCTTTCGCCCCTTCGCTCTTTCGTCGTTTCCTAGCCACCAGCTCTGTTTTCAACCCAAGACACCTTTTAATGTTTTGAATAACTTTTCTAGGTCCTCCTCTGTATGTGCGGCACTGACAGTCAGCCTAAGGCGTGCTTTTCCTTTAGAAACCGTGGGGTAGCGGATTGCTGGGATAAGGATCCCTTGACGAAGAAGTTCGTTTGAAACTCGAACCGCCTCATTTTCGTCACCCACAATGATAGGAAAAATGGGGGATTCGCTTTCTGAAACGATGCCTTTCTTTCTAAAAAAAGCTTTCACCTTGTCAACATTTTGCCAAAGCTTCTCACGGAGAGAAGAATCCTCTTGGATGAGTCGAAGTGATTCAAGCGCAGCTCCCGCAAAAGCGGGCGGCGAAGCTGTAGCGAAAAGGAAGGAGCGTGAAAAGTTGATGAGAGTTTCGATGATTGATTGGGATGCGGCTGCAAAGCCTCCATAAACTCCAAAGGCCTTTGAAAGAGTTCCTACAATCACATCCCCTTCCGTAACACCCCTTCCTTCAGGACCAAAGACGCCTGTGCCGTGGGCATCGTCGACAATAAGTTGGGTTTTGTGTTTCTCCTTAAGACGCCCCAGTTCCGCAAGATCTGCCAAATCACCATCCATGCTGAAGACAGTATCTGAAACAAGGAGGCGTTTCCTAAAGCCTGCGCCTTTTTTGAGGATCTCTTCACATTTTTCATAATTCTTATGGGGAAAAACTCGCAGCGTTGCTCCCGAAAGTTTCGCTCCATCAATCAAGGAGGCGTGACAAAGCTTATCCATAACAATGAGATCTTTTTGGCCTGCGAGCGCACTAAGAACGCCGACATTGGTGAGATAACCTGCTCCGTAGAGAAGTGCGGTCTCCTTCTTCTTAAATCGCGCCAACTCCTCTTCCAGACGCGTGTGAAGGTCGCTCGTACCTGAAATAAGGCGGGCTGCGCCCGAACCGACACCGTATTTCTGAAGCGCTTCTCTCGCCTTTGCAATCACCCGAGGGTGGCGGCTTAAGCCCAGGTAGTCATTCCCACAAAAGAGAATGATTTCTTTATCTTTCCACGTTGCGTGAGTCCCCCGAATATTTGAAAGTGTACGAAGAGTCCTGAAGAGCCCTTTACTCTTCAATTCCTCAAGATCTTCGGTCAAGAGAAGAAGATTGGAACTCATACCTTCCTCAGTGCAATACAGGCGATATGGCCACCAAAACCCATGGAGAGGGAGATGGCTACAGAGACCTTTTTTTCGCGAGCTTTTCCTGGTGTGTAATCAAGGTCACAGCGCGGGTCTTTTTTCTCCAAATGAACAGTAGGAGGGATAAATCCGCCCCCCACGGCAAGGCATGACGCGATGACTTCAACAGCTCCAGAAGCGCCGAGCATATGCCCCATCATTGATTTGGTAGAACTTGTGGTAAGAGAATACGCCTTTTTCCCGAAGGCCTGTTTGATTTGATCGGTCTCATAAACATCACCCGACTGAGTCCCTGTTCCGTGAAGGTTGACGTAGTCGATTTCGTCAGGTGAGAGATGGCATTTCTCAAGAAGTTTTTTAACTGCACGGGCAAGCGCGTCCTCCTTGGGGTTAAAGGAAACAGGCCCATAACAATCTGTGCCATAACTAGACCCGATGATCTCGGCATAGATCTTTGCCCTGCGAGCCTTCGCGCTTTCAAACGTTTCAAGAAAGACAACTCCACCCCCCTCTCCAAGAAGGAATCCATTGCGGCGTTTATCAAAGGGATACATCCCTTCTGGCGAAAGAACTCCCATTTGCTCATAGCCCGCAACAAGAAAGGGAACGAGTGAGTAGTCGCTTGCGCCTGCGAAAGCGTAATCAACGATTCCCTCTTCCACCATGCGAGCGCCTTCAATGATAGAGGTCGTCCCTGTTGCACAAGCGGTGATAAAACATTTGGCGGGTCCTGAGATTTTCCATTTTCTCGCTATCCACTGACAGGCAAAATTCGGGACAAGATTCGCGTAAACTCTCGCTGCAAGAAGAGCGCTTGGTCTTTTGATAAACCGATCCCGTAAAGTGCTGAATGTATAAAGACCGCCTTTGCTCGAACTGACACAGATTCCAATGCGATAAGGGTCTACCCCTTCTGTGTTAAATTGAGCCCTCTTTTGTGCTTCAGTCGTTGAGGCAAGAGCATATTGGATAAAAGGATCTAAAAGAGAGGTGCCATGAAGCGGGGTAAAATTTTTAATCTCAAATGCTCTTTTTGTCCGAAAACCCTTTGTGTCGAATCGAGTGACGGGGCCGTCGCCAGATCTTCCTTCTCGAAGTGATTTCTCAAAGTGGTCGAGGCCAATTCCGATCGGTGTCACAACCCCCATTCCTGTAATGACCACTCTTCTTCCCATGAAAACCTTTTAAGTCTTCCTCGATTCGAAGTGAAACACCTGCCCGCTCACTTGAGTCATTTGATCACTTGAAAGATAAACCAAAAACTTTGCAACTTCACCTGGATCGGAGAGTTTTCCAAGCGTACTTTCTCTGAGATTTTTCTCAATAACCGATTCTGGAAGCCCTTCTGTCATTCGCGATTTCATAAAACCAGGGTTCACGCAATTCACCAAAACTTCCTTCCGCCCCAGTTCCTGGGCGAGTGACTTGGCAAGTCCCACGAGTCCAGCTTTTGAAGCGGCATAATTGGAAGCACCGAAAATCCCCTGCAGTGCGGCATGGCTCACAATGAAGAAGATTTTACTCGGTTTGGCTCTAAAAAGAAGGGCGAGGAGTTTCTTAATTAAAAGATAAGGGGCTTTGAGATTAACGCTGATTGTCTCATCCCAATCCTTCTCACTCATATTTTGAATGGTGGCATCATGAGTAAGGGCGGCGTTATGAATGAGGACGTGGAGGATTTTAAGCTGAGATCGAAACTCCCTTTGAAAATGATCGATCGCCTCTTGATCAGCCAGATTCAGCGGAAACCCTTTGGCGCCGAGTTCGGTTAATTCCTTCGCACGGGCCTCATTTTGATGATAGGTAAAATAAACCGTAGCGCCTGCTTGAAGGGCTTCTCTGACAAAAGCGCTTCCGAGGGCGCTTGTACCACCTGTGATGAGGATGTTTTTTTGGGAAAGGATTCTGTCCAACTTAGAAGGAGACTATCACCTTCGAGACTTCACCTGAAATCCAGCTGCTTCAAGCATTCTCAAATCTTCCTGAACAGGGTTTCCTGATGTGGTGAGGTATCCTCCAATGATAAGTCCGTTCGCACCGCCCTGAAGAGCCCGCTCCTGTTCCTTGGATGTCAGATTCGCCTCACGTCCCCCAGCCAACTTGATGTTGCTCTTGGGATGGATAAAACGAAAAACAGCTATCGTCTTTAGAACTTCTTTGGGATCGAATTTGGGTTGTGACTCAAGGGGAGTTCCAGGTCTCGGATTGAGTACGTTGATAGGAATGCAGTGAGGGGCGTAGGGTTTGAGTTCGAAAGCGAGTCTTACCCTGTCTTCCTTTGTCTCCCCCATTCCAAGAATTCCTCCTGAGCAAAGCTCAAGTCCACCTTCGAGAAGGGCGCGAATCGTTTCGACGCGCGTGTCATAAGTGTGGGTGGAAACAATGTTGGGATAAAACTCTCGTGAACTTTGAAGATTGTGATTAAAGCGCCGCAAGCCTGCTTCTTTCAAGCGACTCGCCTGTTCTTCGGTAATAAATCCAAGGGAGGCGTCGATATGAAGTTTGGTTTCCTGGGTAAGAAGCTTCACGATTTCGAGGATCTTTTCAAACTCAGTGTCAGTCGGACTAGCTCCGCTTGTTACGATGCAAAAGTTTTGCGTACCTAATTTCTCAGCTCTCTTAGCTGCCTCCACCACTTTTTCGGGCTCCATGAGGGTATAGCGGTCAGCCTGGGTATCGTAACGCACCGATTGAGCGCAGAAACCACAGTCCTCCCCGCAAAGATAACTCTTGGCATTGATGAGCGAGCAAAGACCTGCTTGGTTGGAATTAAAGTGGTGGGTGATCTCGTGCGCTGCGTGGAGAAGGGTTTCGAGTTCCTCGGAATCCTCAATTTGAATCAGGCGAAAGGCTTCTTCGTAACTGATTTCTTTGCCCTCGAGGACTCGCGTCTTTAAATTTTCAATCCATTCCAGATGTGAATCTGAATTACTCAATGACGTCCCCTAAGACGTTTTCGACCCGAACCCCTCTTTCCTTAAACACCCGCTCGGCCTTTGCTAAATCGTCTGGCTTGCCTTCCAGTTCAATTGTCGCCTCGCCCGCTACCTTCGTGATCTTAGCTCTACGGATATTAAGGGTGAGGTTGTTGTCACGAGCCACAAGAAACATAATCGGTTCCTGGATAAGCTCTTGAGGGAAAATCAGATGAAAGGCCTTTTTAGCCATTGCTTTTCGGTTACGATCCGCCTGCTATGGCTGGGACAATCGAAACTTCATCTCCATCTTCCAGGGTTGTCCCTTCCTGTTTGAGGAAGCGGATATCTTCTTCATTGAGGTAAATGTTAACGAAGCGGCGCACCCTTCCCTGTTCATCACAAAGACGATCTTTGATCCCTGGGTATTGTTTCTCGAGGGTCTCGAGAAGCTCCTTCACATTTTTTGCCGACACATTCACTTCAGCCTGATCACGAGTAAGTTTCTGAAGAGGAGTGGGTATTCTTACTTTAACGGGCATAGATAAACCTCCATACTTTTGCCTTTTAAGTTTTTACTTTTGCCTTATTATAGCTTCCCATCACGCGCTCTTCAAACGAAGAAACGTTGGGTTCAATCACCGTGGGTTCGCCCACGGATTTCTGGATCGCTTCCTGAGTCTTGAGACCATTTCCTGTAATCGCCAAAACAACCGATTCATTCCGTTTGATCTTTCCCTGCTGAATCAGTTTCTGTGCTGCTGCCAAAGTCACGCCACCCGCAGTCTCTGTGAAGACTCCTTCTGTTTCTGCCAAAAGTTTAATCCCTTCGATAACTTCATTATCTGTTACCTGAGCGGCCCAACCACCTGACTGGAAGACGGCGTCGCGGGCATAGTAACCGTCTGCAGGATTTCCGATCGCCAGTGACTTGGCGATAGTGTTCGGTTTTTCTGGCCGTATCACTTCGGACTTTTCCAAAATGGCTCGCGCGATCGGTGAACAGCCAAGAGGCTGAGCGCAGTGGAGTTTTGACTTCACCTTCTCATTCAAAAGCCCAAGCTTCTCAAACTCTTGAAAGGACTTCCAGATCTTGGTGAGAAGAGAACCGCTCGCTGCGGGAATGACCACGTGATCAGGGGTCTTCCAACCCAGCTGTTCTGCAATTTCAAAACCAAAAGTTTTCGACCCTTCTGCGTAATAGGGTCGAATATTGATATTCACAAAAGCCCATTTGTAACGAGCCGCAATCTCTGCGCAGAGTCGATTCACGTCATCGTAATTTCCCTTCACAGCGACGAGTTTGGGGGCGTAAACGAGCGTCCCGATGATCTTGGCAACCTCAAGATCAGAGGGAATAAAAATAAAACATTTGAAACCTGCTTGCGCGGCATGAGCTGCGACTGAGTTGGCGAGATTTCCCGTTGAGGCGCAGGCGACCGTGTCAAAACCAAATTCCCGAGCCTTTGAAAGGGCAACCGAAACGACGCGGTCTTTAAAAGACCACGTGAGGTGAGAGGCTGCATCATCTTTGATATAAAGTTCGTCTAGCCCAAGTTTCTTGGCTAAATTCTTGGCCCGAAAGAAAGGAGTAAAGCCTGAAGAGAGACCGACGGTGGGTTCGCCGTCGATAGGAAGAAGATCCCTATAGCGCCAGAGGCTTCTGGGTCCTTTGGCGATTTTTTCTCGGCTGATATTCTTACGGATATTGTCGTAGTCGTAATCGGCTTCGAGAGAACCAAAGCAATATTCGCAAACGTAGATCGCCTCTTTCGGATAAAGGCGGCCGCATTCTCTGCATTTCAGTCCCTTAACGTAAGACATCTTTGCCGCTACCGAATTCCTCAGCAGAAGTAAGATAACGCTCTCCTGTGTCAGGAAAGATCACAACCACGGTTTTCCCAGGACCAAATTCCTTCGCCACCTGTTTGGCTACCCAGCATGCGGCTCCACAGGAAATACCAGCCAAGATTCCCTCTTCCCTTGCAATGGCGATTGAAGTTTCCCACGCTACTTCATCTTCAACCTGGATAATCTGATCGATCACTTTGCGGTTTAGAACCTGTGGAACAAAGCCCGCCCCGATCCCTTGGATACGGTGGTAACCAGGCTCTCCTCCTGAGAGAACAGGGGAACGTTTCGGTTCAACGGCCACAATTTTAATCTTGGGGTTTCTCTGTTTGAAAACTTCGCCGCACCCCGTAATGGTTCCGCCTGTGCCGACACCCGCAACGAAGGCGTCAAATTTTCCGTCGAGCGCTTCCCAAATTTCCTCCGCAGTTGTTTCCCTATGAATCTTTGGATTCGCAGGATTATTGAACTGTTGAGGCATGAAACTGTTCTTGTATTTTCGTGCAAGCTCCTGTGCTTTATCCACAGCCCCTTTCATGAGTTCAAGAGCGGGTGTCAAAACAAGTTCAGCACCGAAACGTCTGAGGAGATGCTGTCTTTCAAAGCTCATCGAGTCAGGCATGGTGAGAATCAGTTTGTAACCTTTAACTGCACAAATCAAAGCGAGACCGACTCCCGTATTTCCGCTTGTCGCCTCAATGATCACTGTATCCTTATTGATAAGGCCTTTCTCCTCGGCGTCCTGAATCATGCTGAGACAAATTCTGTCTTTAACGCTTCCCCCAGGATTCATTGATTCGAGCTTTGCGTAAACCGTTGCGGAAGAAGAAGGGATGATCTTGTTAAGTCGCACAAGAGGGGTGTTACCGATGAGCTCTACTGTGTTTTTTCCGATCGATGGCTTTGCTCTCTTTCCCTGCGGCATTTCAATTCACCTTGACTTGATAAGCCTCAATGAGCACGCGGGCAACCTCGGGTCTTGAAAATTCGGGGGGCGGGATTTCTCCCCGTTTCAACATTTCGCGGACCTGAGTCCCACTAAGTGCCACGCGGTCTGATGCGTCATGAGGACAAATTTTTTCTGTTGCCATGGCCCCGCATTTTTTGCAGTAAAACGAATTCTCGAAGAAAAGGGGTGTCACACCGATTTCTTCGGGTTTAAACAGATCAAAAATTTTCTGCGCATCGAAGGGTCCGTAAAATCCTTTCCCGTCAGGCCGCGAAACACCTGCATGGTCTCTTCCGACAATGAAGTGCGTGCAACCGTAATTCTTTCTGACCAGTGCGTGAAAGATCGCTTCGCGCGGACCCGCATAACGCATGGCCGCTGGAAAAACAGAAAGAAGCACGCGATTCTTCTGATAGTATTTATCAATTAACACCTCATAGCAACGCATTCTGACTTCTGCTGGGATATCATCCCCTTTGGTCTCTCCAACAAGCGGGTGAATGAGGAGGCCGTCGACAATCTCTAGTGCACATTTTTGAATGTATTCGTGGGCGCGGTGAATCGGATTACGAGTCTGGAATGCAACCGCCTTTTTCCACCCCCTCGATTCGAAAACCTTGCGAGTTTGGGCGGGGTCACGACGATAGTCGAGGAATTTGGTGTGGCGGGGTCTTTCAAAAAGCCAAATTTTCCCTCCGATAAGGAAGTCTCCCATCTTAAAAACTCTGGCAACCCCTGGATGAGTCTCTTCGAGAGTCCCATAGGCTTTTTCAGCATGTTTCTTGCGGTCGTGAGGGAAGATTTCGTCGATCTTTAAAATGGCGAGGCCAAGCCCCTCCTCATTTTGAAGAAGAACCTCTTCCCCTTCCCGCAGAGTTTTCTTTTCTTCGGTTGTAATTGATTTGACGACAGGCAGAGACCATACAAGACCATTGGCAAGGTGCATTCTCTCAAGAACAGAATCAAAATCCTTTTTAACCATGAAGCCTTCAAGGGGGCTTAAGGCGCCGACTGTGATCATCTCAAGGTCAGATTCCTCAAGGGCTGTCAAAGTAAGAGGCTTGAGCGATTTTGATTTCTTGAGAGCTTCTTCTTTTTCTTTTCCTGTAAGTTCTCGGTTGATAAGTTTTCCGCCGTGAGGTTGGATCATACGTGGTAGTTCGCTCCAGGTTTTTCTGGTCCTTTCTTTTCTTTATCTTCCTCTTTCTCTTTTACTTCCATGAACGTGTGGATTCCGCATTCGGTCTTGGCCTTGCCTGCCCAACGGCCTGACCTCTCGTCATCTCCTACTTGAACAGGCCTTGTGCAAGGCCAGCAACCCACACTCAAGTATCCCTTGTCGTAGAGAGGGTGTTTGGGAATGTTGTGTTCCTTGAGATACCACCACATCTCCTGAGAGGTGAGGTTGGCGATTGGACTTATTTTAAATAACTCGTTCGTGCCCTTTTTGTATTCTTCAATGACGCGGATCGATTTTCGAAAATCGGTCTGGTGGCGTCGGATGCCGCTCATCCATGCATCGTAATCCTTTAGTGCAAGATCGATTGGATCCACCTTATTGATTTGGCAGCAAAGGTCTGGATTTCTTTCGTAAGGAATCCCTTCGTACTTAGCCACCACTTCGGCTTTACGTTTGGGGTCGGCTTTGAGATCCATCACATTCTTGAGGCCAAAAAGCCGAGCGAGCGTCTCCTTGTATTCGAGTGTTTCTGGAAAG
>JACQLI010000037.1 GCA_016204125.1 Candidatus Omnitrophota bacterium | reverse complement strand
TTGAGAATGTCTATTCACTCAACCTCAGCAAAACGACCAAGAAGGCGAATGCCATGTTTGCAGGGATAGGTCGGACCAAGCGTCTTGTCTTAAGTGATACCCTCATTCAAAATTTCACAGTTGATGAAATCGAAAGTGTTGTAGCCCACGAGTTGGGTCATTTTAAGCATCGCGATATCTGGCATCATTTTGGATTTAATCTCATCACATCTTTCGTGAGCTTTGCCCTTGTCTTCCACGTCCTGGGTTTTTTAACGCCCCATCTTGGTTACAAGGGAGTAGGGGATTTGGCTGCATTTCCGCTTCTTTATCTTATGTTTTATTTCTTTGGACTTCTCCTGAACCCTTTAAGCAATGCCTATTCACGCTGGCGGGAGAGAGAGGCCGATAGGTTCTCCTTAAAAGCCGTAGGTTCAGGAGGCTTTATTCCTGCCATGGAAAAGCTGGCGCGTTTGAATCTAACCAATCCTAAACCGCATCCTCTCGTTGTTTGGTGGTTTTATACCCATCCGCCGATTGAAGAAAGAATTCGTATGGCAAAATCAATGGTCACATGTTTCGCCTTTTTTTTCCTTCTGAACTCAGCGTCTTTAAGTTTTGCTGCAAAGGAGGACTCAGAAAGAGAAGAGGCCCGTAAGGCAGTAGAGATGCGTGGGAGGACTGAAATATTAAGTTATTTCTACGGAGATCCCAAAAACACAACAGGCGTTAAGGTTCCGATAGCCATCGATCTTTATAACCAGGCAGTCGAGTTTTATCAAAAGAAAGAATACGATCTTGCCCGTCAGGTTCTGCAAGATTCTCTTCGGTATGACTCTAAAAATCCTTTTGCCTATGAGTTGCTAGGAGATATTGCCTATTACGAACAAAAGCTGGATGAAGCTGAAAAGCATTATGAGTCAGCTTATCGGCTGAGGGCTCAGACCAGTCTCAAAGAGAAAATTTTGAAGATTCAAAAGGAAAAAAAAGTTGAGTCAGGACTTTCCACTTATCAGGAAGAGCATTTCATTATCAAATACCATGGAGAAGAGAAAAGATTCGAAGGGTTTGAGCTTCGGGAGCTCCTGCGCACTACCTATCGATCGGTAGGGCAAGACTTTGGATATTTTTTCAAACACAAAGTCGCCGTTCTTCTATATGATGAGAAAGAATTTAGAAACTTAAGCGGGGCCCCTCACTGGTCAAGCGGTCTTTATGATGGAAAGGTTCGTCTCCCTGCTTACAAGAAAGGATTCGCGGATAAGGAGATTCAGAAGATCGTGCAGCACGAGGTGACTCATGCTTTCGTTGTAGAAATAAGCAGGGCTCGATGTCCCGCTTGGCTCAACGAAGGCCTAGCGGTTTACGAGGAAGCCAAAATCGAACCAAGGGATCCGCGGGTTTTTAAAGCGGCAGTTCGCACCAACACGCTTCTTCCATTGCCCTCCCTTTTTTCGCAGGAACAGATTCAAGGATTAAACGATCCCCTTGAGGTAGCGCTTTTTTATGATCAGGCTTATCAGGTGGTCAATTATATCGTTGGAAGATACGGCATGTTTCGCGTCAAACAGATGCTCGAAACTTATGCTCAAGGAAAAGATACCCACGACGTGATCCAGGAAGTCCTAAAAATTTCACCCCTGGAACTTGAGAAGCGATGGAAAGAAACTCTAACTTCGAATTGATTCCTACCGCTCAGATTTCTCTCGAATTCCCATACGGTTTCAGATTTCATTACGAAGATCCTGGGTTGGAGAGTCACTTCGAAAGGAAGGGTATTCTCCTTCCTATTCTTGTTGTTCGGGATGCAAATCAGAAATGGACTGTCGTTTCAGGGCATAAGCGCTTTCTCTTTGCCCGCAAAAGGAAACTTTCGACCTTGTCAGCGCATGTTATCCAAGATGATTTTTCGAAAAAGGAGCTCTTTCTTCTCTCTCTTTTTTCCAATTGGAATCAGCAATTCTCAGATCTCGATCGGATGATTACAGTTTGCAAGGCGAAAACAGATTTTGGATTCTCCCTCGAGGAGATTCAACAAGATATTTTGCCCGCTCTTGGCCTTCCTTGCGAACGGGCATTTCTTGAAGAACTGCAGCAAGTCTCACGGCTCATACGAGAAATCCATATTCTGATCTATGAGAAAAAAATCCCTTTCCGAGGCGCTTCGTCGTTGAATCGCTTTTCTAAAGAGGAACAGCTGTTATTGGTTGAAGGTGTTTTCGGTAAAGTCCACTTGACTACCAATCAACTGATTCTGATCTCAGAGTGGATTTTCGATTTGAAGAAAATAAAAAGGGTTTCACTTGGAGGGTTGATGGAAGAAAACACCATTCAAGCTATCCTCATGCACCTGAAGGAGGATGCTAGGGCAAAAGGGGAAAGGTTTTTTACTGCTATTCGCCTGCTTCGTTTCCCGAGGCTTTCAGAGATGGAGAAAAATTTCGATTGCTTGAAGCAAAAGGTAGAACAAACAAAGGAAATCCGCCTTGAACACTTTAAGGGCTTTGAAAAAAAAGGTGTTCGGTTGCAGGCTGAAATCAAAAATCGTGAGGGCATTTCTCGAGTCCTCCGCTTTCTTGAAACCCATCGCGACTCCTTCGAGTCCTTCTTGAAATGATTCCTATCTTTGTCTGATGCGTAGCGATCGATGGCTCATTTTCGGCTCCGCAGGCCTTCGCGCCGTTGCGGTCGGCCTCTCAGGGGTGATCCTTGCGCTTCACTTTGCTACGGTCGGCTTGGACGCCTCATCGATAGGTTTCATTGTCTCACTCGGTCTGGCAGGCTGTGCCTGTGGGACTTTTGCAGTGACTTATCTTTCTGAACATTGGGGCAGACGGACCACTCTCGTTATTCTTTCGTTCATGATGGCATTAGGCGGTATTTTGCTTGTGTTCGTTACGCGCCCCTCAGTGATCATGGTGAGCGCTTTCTTTGGTATGGTCAATGGAATGGGTCGCGATCGGGGGGCTGGCTTGACCGTGGAGCAGGCGATGCTTCCTCAGACGACAACTGAGACAAAGAGGACATCAACCTTTGCTTGGTACAACCTTGTGGTTGATGGGGGACATGCCTTGGGGGCATTGCTGGGAGGGTTTCCTGCTTTCTTACGTTCTCAAGCTGGACTTACCTTTCTTGCATCTTACCAATGGACGTGGGCACTCTATTCGGTCTTGTGTCTTCTGGCAGGATCGCTTGTGTTTTTCCTTTCAAGGTTTGTTGAACTCAAGGGCTCTCAACCTGTTCAGCATTTATCGTCCCCATCTCGTCTTGTGGTAGCAAAGTTTGCGGCACTCTCTGGACTCGATAGTTTGGGAGGAGGGTTTTTGACTTCCGCGCTCCTGGGTTACTGGTTTTTCATGCGATTCGGTGTGAATGAATCGCTACTCGGTCCCTTATTCTTCCTGGTACGCATTGCCAATGGGCTTTCACATCTTGGCGCGGCATGGATCGCGAAAAGAATAGGTCTTGTCAACACAATGGTTTTTACCCATCTTCCATCAAGCTTACTTTTGATGACAGTTCCTTTTGCTCCTAATTTGACAGTCGCCATTGTCCTTTTTCTGTTACGAGAATCGCTTGTAGAAATGGATGTCCCCACGCGGCAGTCTTACATTGTTGCAGTTGTGAAGGAGGAAGAGCGGACTCGTGCCGCTGGTATCACCAATCTGACCCGTAATGTGGCCTGGGCTGTAGCACCAGCAGTTGCTGGGTCACTCATGCGTATATTTTCTTTATCCGCGCCACTTTTTATCGGCCCTGGACTGAAGATTGTCTATGATCTTTTGCTTTACCGAGCATTTCGTCATCTGAGACCTCCCGAAGAACGGAATCCTGCCACTTGAAAGAAGTCCGAGAAAAAGCTCTAATAGTGTGTAACTAATCAAGGAGGAAACAATATGAGGTATCGATTTCTTTTACTTTTGGGATTACCGATTCTTATCTTTTCAATTGGCCGTGAAGCAATGGCACAAACTGCCAAAGCGGAACTTTCCAATGTGAAGGGTGAAAAGGTGGGGAGCGCAACATTAACTCAAGAAACGAATGGTGTAAAAATTACTCTGGAAGTCTCTCATCTCACACCTGGAGAACATGCCTTTCATGTTCACAGTGTCGGCAAATGCGAACCTCCCGATTTTACTTCCGCGGGCGGGCATTTCAATCCTTATGGAAAAAAGCATGGACACATGAATCCTGAAGGAGCACATGCGGGCGATTTGCCTAACGTTGTTATTGCGGAGGACGGAAACGGAGGGGGAGAAGTCATTGTTGAGGGCGTCACGCTTGGCGACGGCGAGAATTCACTGTCTCATCCTGAGGGAACATCTCTTGTGATTCATGAAAATGCGGATGACGAAGTCACCGATCCTGCAGGAAATGCAGGTCCTCGCGTGGCTTGTGGAGTCATTAGAAAAGTCTAAACCCACCGCGAAATAGCACCCCCTTTTTTGCCTATGGAAGCCCCTAACAAGCGCAGTCTAAAAGTTTCTTTTCGCGAAGGCATATTTGCTTCGGTCATGCTGGGTTTTACAGAGCATTATTTGGCGCCTTTTGCCATTGCTTTACAAGCCTCTGTCCAGGCCATAGGAGTTTTAACGGCATTGCCCAGTCTGATTTCTTCGCTCTTTCAACTTCTTTCCACATCTTGGGCCTATCGGTTCAAAAGTCGTAAAGGGTTTATTGTGATGGGAGCTTTTGTGCAAGCGTGTCTTCTTTTGCCGATCTCCTTTCTTCCGTATCTCGGCTTGAAGCATGAGGTGACTGTCTTTATATGTCTCGTCGTTTTTTTTGCAACTTCAGGGGCGGTGATCGGTCCTGTGTGGGGAAGTCTGATGACCGATTACATCCATCCCGATGAAAGGGGACGCTATTTTGGATGGAGAAATCAGCGATTAGGTCTCATTTCTTTGGGAACTCACTTTATCGCAGGAATTGTGCTCTACCTGCTTCACCCTATTCATCCCTTGATCGGTTTCACAGCGAATTTTGTGATGGCCATGGTTGCTCGGTTAATTTCAGCGGCCCTTCTTTGGCAGATGGAGGACATTCCTTTCCAGGTTACCAAGGATATTCACTTTACCTTTTGGATGTTTCTCCGTCGTTTTAGACAGAGTAACTTTGTTAAGTTCGTACTCTTTGTCTCCTCAATGACTTTCTCCGCCTTTCTTGCAGGTCCTTTTTTCGCTGTCTTTATGCTTCGTGATTTAGGGTTCAATTATCTCGTTTATACGGCCCTCACTGTTGTTGCGGTCTTATCCAATCTTTTTAGTCTGAGACTTTGGGGTGAACATGCGGATGAAGTAGGTAACGCGAAGGTCCTCAGATTGACATCGTTTTTTCTACCTATCATTCCAGCGCTTTGGCTTTTTACAAGCAACCCAGCCTTTCTTATTTTTATCCAGATCCTGGCTGGTTTTATTTGGGGAGGATTCAATCTTGCCGCCTCAAATTTTATTTATGACGCCGTCTCACCCCCAAAACGTATCCGCTGTATTGCTTATTTTAACGTATTAAATGGAACCGCCCTCGCTATTGGCGCCGTACTAGGGGGGTACTTAGGTCCACGCTTGCCAGAAATATTTGGCTATGAATTACGGACTCTTTTTCTCTTATCTGGTTTTCTGCGGCTCCTAGTTTTCCTTTTTATGAGCCCTACCTTTAGAGAGGTGCGACCTGCTCGGAAGGTCTCGAGTCTTGAACTCTTCTTTAGCGTGGTTGGGATCAAACCAATTGGGTTTGAAGAAAGGAAGGAAGAAACTTAATGAGAGAGGGGAAGTTAAGATATATTATTGATCAATGACAGAGCGAGATCCAATCAACTCTTTTAAAAAATTACTGAAGCTTGCAGAGGCTTCTGGAATTATTCTCCCCAATGCCATGTCGCTTGCGACAGTGGATAAAAGAAGGAAACCTTCGGTTCGGACGATGCTTCTTAAAGGCATAGATAAGAAAGGTTTTGTTTTCTATACCAACCTTGAGAGTCGCAAAGTTCGTGAGCTTTTAAATTGTCCTTACGCAGCACTTTGCTTTTGGTGGCCCAAGCTTGAGAAACAAGTCCGAGTTGAAGGTCCGGTTAAAAAGGTAGGAGATGCTGAGGCCGATACCTATTTTGCCTCCAGGCCAAGATGGAATCAGTTAGCTGCTTGGGCATCCCAACAAAGTCGTCCACTTTCATCTCGTAAGGAACTGCTTAGAAGGTTCAGGCTGGTAGAAAGAAAGTTTAGAGACAGAAAAGTTCCACGTCCTTCTTTTTGGTCGGGTTTTGTTGTGAAGCCTAAAACAATAGAATTCTGGTATGGAAAGCCCAGCCGTCTGCATCACCGCATTGTCTATAAGCGCAGAGGAAATCGCTGGACGACACAACTCCTCTACCCATAACGGGTAATTTCCTATAAAATACAAGCTTCCTATGATGAAAAGAACACTCTCATTTTTCATAACCCTTTTCCTAGCTTTGAGTTACACAGTCCTCGCTAGCGATGTGCAGGTGATCACCTCGGTAGATAAGAAGAGGGTGCAGATTGACGAGGAGATTTCCCTCACCATCAAAATTTTAGGTGCGCGGGGAAATCTACAGGCTCCGCGCCTTCCCTCCTTTCAAGGCTTTGACTCGTTTTATACAGGCCGGACGAGCCATTTCACTTTTGTGAATGGCAAGTCGAGCGCCACGATCGAATTCAGCTATATTCTTGTTCCAAAAGTGACAGGGCAGTTTGTTCTCGATTCGGTGGAAGTTTGGATTGAAGGTAAAAGCTACCGAACCGAACGTATTGAGATAGAAGTGATTGGTCCGCAGGTCCAGCAGCAGGTTCAGCCCTCGCAATATCCAAGTGTTCCTACACAAACAGCTCCGACTACTTCTCAAACTTCTGGGTCGCCTCCTCAAGTGGTTCAGGACGACAGTGTGTTTGTCAAAGCATGGATTGATAAACAATCAGTTTATCCCAACGAACAGATTCTACTCACCTATACCCTTTACACGCGCTACGACACACGTTACGAAGGATTTGAGGAAGAGCCTTCAGTCAGCGGTTTCTGGATCGAAGATTTTCCGCTCGATCGCGATCTGGGTCGTGAGACAGTTCTAGAAAAGGGGAGGCGCTACGTCAAGGCCGATATCCGAAAGGTTGCTCTTTTCCCGACAACACCTGCACCATACACCATTCAGCCAGGGGTTCTGAAAGTTTCCATCAGAGAAGAACCAAAAACCACAAGTGTTTTTGACGAATTCTTCGGCGACAGTTTTTTTAGCGGAAGCAGTTTTTTCGCAAGGAGAATCGAACGCCTTCTGAAGCCCGCTCCTATCACTGTCACTGTTAAGCCTTTTCCTGAGAAAGGAAAGCCTGCAAGCTTCAACGGAGCGGTAGGACAATTTCGTCTCAGTGCTTCAGTAGATAAAAATGAAGTGAAGCAAAATGAGCCCGTCACTCTTAAGCTTGTTATCGAAGGAGAAGGAAATATAGAGACCTTGTCCCGTCCTCCCGTTCCAGAACTTCAAAGCTTTAAAACTTACGACGGAGATTCATCCTCCCAGCTTTTCAAGACAGGACTCACCATTGGAGGGAAAAAAATATTTGAGATCCTCTTTATCCCAACCGAGGCAGGAGAGTTTTCGATTCCACCGCTTGAATTTAGCTTTTTCGATCCCCGGACGGAAAGTTATCAAACTCAAAGGACCCAACCTTTCCCGTTGAAAATAACCCCTTCAGCCGAACCTTCGCGTCTTCCCATAGGGCTTCCTCAAAAAGAAGTTTTTAAGAAAGAGATCAAGCGGGAGGCTAAAGATATTCGTTATATCCATGAAGAATCTCCTTCCACAGGTACTCAGCGTTTACAGAATTACCTTTATCAAGGCTTATTGGGCCTGAATATTCTCGGTCTTTTGTGGGTTGCAAATGGGCTCTTTCGTAAACGTCAAGAGGCAGTCTTTTCACAGAATACAGCTTTGAAGCGAAGGAAGCTGGCTCGCACTTTTGCCAGTCGAAGACTAAAGACCTTAAAGACTCTTGCGCAGAGCAAAGATCCCAGACAGGTTGAAAAGTTCGTGGGAGAAGCGGAGAAGGTATTGAGTGAATATTTCTGCAATAAGTTTAACATCTCATCTTATAGTTTTACCCGAGAATGGCTTGAAGAAAAATTAGTGAATCTATGGGATATGCAAGATCCGCTTCTTGAACAGATTCGCGATTTTTACGATCTGGTCACAGAGGCACGTTATGGAAGAGGGACTCTCCCCTTAGAGGAACGCCAGAGGATTGTGGAACTGATCGCCACCGTGATTCAACGCATGGAAAGGGTTTCTTGATGAGACGTTTCTTTTTCGGTGTTTTAGTATTATCTTCGATTGGGGCAGCCTATGCCTTAGCGGACAGCGCCACACCTTTCCGTGAGGCAAGCTTGGCTTATCGGGGAGGCGACTATTCGAAAGCAACCTCACTTTATGAATCCTTGGTGGCCAAGAGTTCTGAAAGCGCCGATGTCTTCTATAACCTAGGGAACGCCTATTTCAAACAGGAACACTTGGGAAGGGCTATTCTTAATTACGAGAAAGCGAGAAGATTGACACCTAGGGATCGTGACATTCTGACTAATCTCGAATATGTCAGAGGACTCCTTGAATACAAAATCGAAGACAAGAGAAATTGGTATTTCCGCACGGTTGATTTTCTACTGGGCTTCTTTACTCAAAAGGAATTGGGGATTGTAAGCTTGAGCTTTGGATTTCTTTTTTGGATCAGTTGGGGATTTTCTCTTTACCGAACTCCTGACTCGGGATGGGGCTGGAGGCGGAAGACTCTGCTTGTAGTGACAGCACTGTTCTTGAGTCTTTGGGTCATGAAATCCATGCATGATGTGACAGTGCAAGAAGCGATAGTCTTGAAGAGTCAAGCGGCCGTTCGTTACGGCCCATCCTTTAAAGATCAAGTTGCCTTCCGCCTGGGGGAGGGAATGAAAGTACGTATTCAGAAAAAGGCCGAAGACTGGAATCGCGTTGTTCTACCTAACGGAGAAACTGGCTGGATGTCTCAGGAAGAGCTGGGAGAAATTTAAATGAGCTTGCCCGATGTATCAGGTCATTTTGGAATCTTTGGGGGTCGCTATGTGCCCGAGACCTTGATGCGTGCTTTGGGTGAGCTTGTATCCGCTTATCAAAAGTTTCGTCGGGACAGTTCTTTCCAAAAAGAGTTGAAAGAGCTTCTCACAACCTACGCAGGTCGGCCAACGCCTCTTTACGAAGCGAAGAATCTGACCAAGCACTTCGGACGGGCACGAATTTTTCTCAAAAGGGAAGATCTTTGCCACACAGGGGCTCACAAGATCAATAACACCCTGGGCCAAGGTCTCCTGGCTAAGAAGCTAGGAAAAAGGCGCATCATCGCAGAGACAGGGGCAGGGCAGCATGGCGTTGCGACGGCTACTGCAGCCCGTGTATTCAATTTGGAATGCGTTGTCTACATGGGGGAAGAGGATATTAAAAGGCAGGCGCTTAACGTCTACAAAATGAAGTTGCTTGGCGCAAAAGTTGTTCCCGTTCGCTCAGGTTCGAGAACTTTAAAAGATGCCACGAATGAAGCGATTCGAGACTGGGTTACCAATGTGGAAACAACCTATTACCTTCTTGGAAGTGTGGT
>JACQLI010000039.1 GCA_016204125.1 Candidatus Omnitrophota bacterium | reverse complement strand
GGTCATGCCTTTGGCCGTATCGGTTGCTTTTTCAATGGCTGCTGTTACGGCAAATTCTCCAAGGTTCCGTGGGCAGTCCAGTTTCCTTTCCTTTCTTCACCCGTTCATCCCACTCAACTCTACGAGACAATCTTTAACTTCGGACTCTTTGGTTTTCTCAGCTGGTTTTATCCCCGCCGCCGTTTCCCAGGTGAAGTCAGTTTGATTTACATCCTTTTTTATTCGGTGGGTCGTTTTATCTTTGAATTTTATAGAGGAGACCAGCCCCACTTCGCTTTCTCTCTTACTTTTCAGCAATTATTGAGCTCGATTTTTATCAGCTTAGGGATTTTAACTTATGGAATTTGTCGTCTCAAACGTCGATAACGGTCTTCGCCTCGACCAATTCCTGGCACGCGTACTCGCCGAGAGATTTTCGCGCTCACAAGTTAAGAAACTGATTGAGGCCGGGGAAGTGCATATTGGAAATCAATCTATCTCTACCGCTCATTATCGAGTGAAACCTGGCGAGAAGATTGAAATCGAGTGGGAGGAAAGGAAAGGAGACGAGACTCGCGCCGAGGCCATCCCCATTGATATTGTTTACGAAGATCAGGATCTTTTGGTGGTCAACAAACCTCCTGGAATGGTGGTTCATCCTGCGCACGGCAATCCTTCTCATACCCTTGTGAACGCGCTTCTTTATCATGTTCGAAACCTTTCTGAGGCGGGGGGATCGATCCGCCCAGGAATCGTTCATCGTCTTGACAAAGATACCTCGGGGCTTCTTGTCGTTGCGAAAAATGATGCAGCTCATTTTTCTCTTGCCCGACAGTTTAAGGATCACCATATCAACCGAACCTATGATGCGATTGTGCGCGGCGTGGTACAACATGATGAAGGAGAAATCAATGAGCCAGTCGGGAGGGCTTTTCTTAATCGTAAGAGAGTCATCGTGAGGCCAAGCGGAGGTAAACCGGCGAGCACCTATTACCAAGTGAAGAAACGATTTGCTCAGGCCACGTGGCTTAGGGCCAAGCCCAAGACAGGAAGGACCCATCAAATTCGGGTGCATCTTGCCCATCTTGGACATCCTGTCTTAGGCGATTCGCTTTATGGGATCAAGGCAATGGGAATCAACCGTCAGGCTCTTCATGCTTCCGAATTAGGATTCACTCACCCCCGAACCAAGGAAAGGATGCAGTTTGAAGCACCCCTTCCCGAAGATCTCTTGGCCCTCATCCGATCACTCGAATCCCGAAGTTAGATTTGATATAATTTCCTGCCTATGCAAGTTGGCCTTTTTTTTCTTTCGCTTTTTGCTTTTACGGCTTCTTTGATCGCGTGGATTCGGTTGGAAATCTGTCTGGCGAGAAACGGGAAATCTCAAACCAGGCGTCTTATGAATGGATACGAATTAGCCAGGCAGGTGCTCGACCACAACCACTTTAATCGCGTTGCAATCACAGCGTCGTCGGGCAGACGAGGGCCTCATTTCAGTTTTGATTTCGACCGCCTTTTCCTTTCCGAAAAGGTGTATTATGGAACACGGATCAGTGATCAAGCACATGCCTTGCATGAGGCCGGCCACTTTCTGGAGGGATCGAAGTCGATTTTGCCAGCCAACATACGGATTCACGGTGAGAGACTCCTCAGGGGGGCTGTCTTGGTATCTTGGATTTCAATCCTCATCGGATTTGTTTTGCGCGTCAGTTCAATCTTGATGATAGGGGAAACGCTCTTTGTCTTAGCATTTTTGATTGCTCTGGTTGCCTTGGTAGAGGAGTTTGACATCACAGAAAGAATTTTATCGAACTTGAAGGTTTTTGAAGGATACAACAAGGATGAACTTATTCGGATGAGGAAGATCCTTAAAGCGTTTCGATGGGTATCGTTAGCTGAACTGATCAGAGGTCCAATGACCTTATGGCCTATAAAAACCTGAACGAATTTATTGAACGGCTTCGGAAGGAAGGAGAGCTGGTTGAAGTCCATGCCGAGGTTGATCCTAAGCTTGAAATCACAGAGATCTATGATCGCATTGTGAAAAAGACAGGGCCTGCTCTTCTTTTTCACAAGGTAAAGGGCTCAACCACTCCTCTTGCCATCAATCTCTTTGGTTCTTTTCGCCGCATGAATTTGGCTCTAGGGAAAGATGTTGAGGAAATCGCGGGGCGCATCCAAGATTTTCTGGAATTAAAGGTTCCTGAGAAAATCACAGATAAACTCAAGATGTTTCCGAAACTCCAACTTCTCAATAAAATCACTCCCCATGTGGTACGCGAAGCGCCGTGTCAGGAAGTAGTCAAAAAGGATGGGGATCTTCTTTCAGAGCTCCCCATTATCCAATGCTGGCCGAAGGATGCAGGCAAGTACATCACGTTTCCGATGGTGATTACCAAAGATCCCGAAACAGGGATTCGCAATGTCGGAGCCTACCGCATGCAAGTTTTTGACGGACGGACCACCGCCATGCACTGGCAAGTTCATAAAGATGGCACCTCTCACTATCGGGGGTTTAAGGAGAAAGGAATTCAGAAAATGCCAGTAGCCGTTGCCTTGGGTGCTGATCCCGTGACCATGTTTACCGCCACCTGCCCGCTTCCGTATGGAATTGATGAATTTGTCTTTTCAGGATTTCTCAGGGGAGAAGGCGTGGGGCTTGTGAAATGCAAGACGGTTGATCTTGAAGTTCCAGCTGAAAGTGAAATTGTCTTGGAAGGTTACGTCGATGTGGAAGAGAAAAGAGTAGAAGGTCCTTTTGGTGACCATACGGGGTATTATTCACTTGCTAAAGAATTTCCCGTTTTCCATGTGGAGTGCGTAACACACAGAAAGTCGCCTATTTATCCGACAACCGTTGTCGGCCGTCCACCCATGGAAGATGCCTACATGGCCAAGGCGATTGAACGGCTCTTTCTTCCGCTGATTCACTTACAGTTTCCAGAAATCATTGACATGAATCTTCCCGTGGAAGGGGTATTCACAAACTGTGTTCTTGTCTCAATTAAAAAGAGTTATCCGCAACATGCCAAGAAGGTGATGCATCTTCTCTGGGGTTTCGGCCAGCTTATGTTTGAAAAGATAGTTCTCGTTTTTGATCACGATGTGAATATCCACGATTCTCAAGAGGTAGCGTGGCGCGCTTTTAACAACGTGGATCCCAAGAGAGATATGATCTTCACAGAAGGTCCTCTTGACGAACTCGATATCGCTGCCTCGCAAGATCTTTACGGTTCAAAAGTTGGCGTTGATTGTACCCGCAAATGGCCAGAGGAGGGGATGCAGCGGCCGTGGCCTGATGACATCGTGATGACAAAAGAGGTTAAAGACAAGGTCACCAAGAGATGGCGCGAGTACGGAATCAATCACCGTTAGCCCCCTTTTTTGTTTTCCTGGAGACAATCAAATTCGAGCATTCTCTTTTTGCTCTCCCTTTTGCTTACCTCGGACTTTTTTTGGCGGAAAAGGGATGGCCTCGAGCATCTCTTCTTCTCTGGGTGACCGTAGCCATGATAAGTTTCCGTACCTATGCCATGGCGATGAATCGATTGATCGATCGCGAGATTGATGCCCAAAATCCCAGAACAGCATTACGGGCGCTTCCTCAAAAGAAACTCTCCGTATCCTTTGTTGTTGGGGCTGCCGCCATTTCGATCATCATCTTTTTGGCAAGTACCTGGATGTTAGGCGCCCTTTGTTTTTCCCTAGCGCCCCTACCAATTCTCCTGGCCGCTCTGTACCCATACCTTAAAAGATTCACTTGGATTTCGCATGTTGTCTTGGGTATCATATTAGGAATGTCGACCTATGGAGCGTGGCTCGCAAGTCGAAGCGAGTTCTCATGGATTCCTGGCCTTATGATGCTGGGAATAGCGGGCTGGGTTGCAGGTTTTGACATTCTGTATTCGCTCCAAGATTACGATTTTGACCGACAAGCTGGGCTTTATTCTGTCCCTGTAAGATTTGGTAGAGAAAGGGCCTTGACCGTCGCCCGCGTTCTTCACGGGATGGCCTTTCTTGTGTGGATGGTTGGAGGTATTTTGGCAGGACTTGGCTGGATTTACGGATTAGGGCTCGGGATCGTGAGCCTTTTCTTGATTCGAGAGCATTGGCTTATTCACCGTTTTGGAATGGAGAAAATCAATCAGGCCTTTTTTTCAATGAATGTGGGTGTGAGTTTTGTGGTCTTTATTGCTACCGTAGCTGATCTTCTTTTGAATCATACTCAATGAAACCCTATGTCGTAGGCATCACGGGAGCGAGCGGGGCAATTTATGGGATCCGCTTCGTTCAAGTCCTTGCGGAACTCGGATATGACATGGCATTGATCATTTCCGAGGCCGCCCGTCTCGTCATCCAAGAAGAGCTTCAGGTCTCCCTGAGAAGTCTCACCGACAAAGAAGCGTTCGAGCCTTTCTTTGAATCCAAGCATCTTGATCACATTTCGTTTTACTCCAATCGAGATCTCACAGCACCTGTTGCGAGCGGTTCTTATCCAACGCAGGGAATGGTTATCATCCCTTGCAGCGCAGGAACGCTGGGACATATAGCCAGCGGGGCAAGCACAAACCTCATCCATCGCGCTACCGAGTGCACTCTCAAAGAGGGAAGGCGTCTTATTGTTGTTCCAAGAGAAACTCCGTTCAGCGTGATCCAACTTGAAAATCTTCTAAAACTTGCCCGAATCGGTGTGCGGGTCTTACCTGCTTCACCAGGTTTTTATTCGGGAAGCCAAACGATTCAGGATTTGGTCGATTTTCTGATAGGCAAGGTTCTGGACTCTCTGGAAATTCCTCATGCAATTTACCCCCGCTGGGTAGGAAAAAGTTGAAGGGATGAAAGCGCGCGTCACAACCCGACTGCGGTTAGGAAGAATTCATTACCTCAATACCTTACCCTATTATCACGGACTGGATTCCCTTCTTGAAGGAAGCGGATTTGAGATCGAGTGGGTAAGCGGTCCTCCCACTGAGATCAATCAAAAGATGCGAGAAGGCGAGTTGGATGTAGCTCCCATTTCTTCGCTTGAATATCTTAATCATCAGGACAGATACCTTCTCCTGCCGAAACTTTGTATCGGCTCTCGTGATTTTTCAGCAAGTGTTCTCCTTCTTTCTAAAGAAAGAATCGAAGGACTGAATGGCGCTACGATTTCGCTTACCGAAGAGAGTCTTAGCGCGGCCGCACTTCTCAAGATTCTTCTTAAATTTAAGTTTAACTTTGTGAATAAGTTTGTCGTGGAAAAATCAGATCCCGCGAAGATGCTGGCGAAATCACAGGCGTGCCTCCTGATTGGTGATGAGGCCCTTTTCTTTCGCTCGAAAGACTTTATTTACAAAACTGACTTGAGTGAAATCTGGTGGGATTGGGCAGGCCAGCCTTTCTGTTTTGGTCTCTGGGCTGTTCGCAGGGAATACGGCAAGGATCACCCAGATGAAACCGCTCTTTTTTATAGAAAGCTCAAATTGAATCTTGAGAAAAACCTTCAGGATTTGGAAAAACTCCTCAGGGAGGGACTTGGGCTTACCTTTGCTGACGAAAAATTTCCTACCATCTTTGGTTACCTCTTTAATCTCAGTTACGGCTTGGAAAATGGAATGGAAAAGGGCCTTGATCTTTTCTACCAGTATGCCCATCGACTCAAGATCTCCCCCAAACCACAGAAACTGGAATTTATAGAAATATGATTGACATCTTTGACGACATTTTTGCCAAACGTTTAGAAGATGGGATGATTAGCACTGAAGAAGCAATCAAACTCTTTTCTTGCGATCTTCTCAGGCTTGGAAAAGCCGCCGACAGAGTAACCCGCAAACTTCATCCCTCTCCTCTCCGCACTTTTATTGTCGACCGTAACATCAGTTATACCAATGCTTGCATCATCGACTGCGATTTCTGCGCCTTTTATAGAAGACCTGGCGATTCTGAAGCTTATACTCTTTCAATGGAGGAGATTCTGGCAAAAGTTGGAGAGCTTGATCGGATCGGAGGAACTCAAGTCTTGATTCAAGGAGGAGTTAATCCAAAATTACCTCTCGATTTTTATCTCGAGATGATCCGTACGATTCATAGCGCATTCCCGAGGATCCAGATCCATTCTTTTTCCGTTGTAGAGATCGATTTCATCGCGAAGAAAGAACGTATGCCACTCAGAGAAGTTCTCCTTCAATTCAAAGAGGCAGGGCTTAATTCCATTCCAGGAGGAGGGGCTGAGATCTTGGTTGAGAGGGTGCGCGATAAAATAAGTCCTAAGAAGATAGACTCGAATGGCTGGATCGATTTCATGCGAACGGCTCATGAAGCGGGACTTCGAACGACCGCAACCATGGTTTTTGGCCACATTGAAACTATTGAGGAAAGGGTAGAACACCTTGAGAGACTCCGTAACCTCCAGGACGAAACGCACGGTTTTCGTGCCTTCATTTGCTGGACGTTGTCTCCCAATGGAACTCCTCGGATGAGTCATTTCCGTCAAGCAGGTGGAGAGGACTATCTTCGGACATTAGCCATCAGCCGTCTTTTTCTGGATAATTTTGAAAACATCCAGTCGGGTTGGCTCACTGAAGGAACCAAGATCGGTCAAGTCGCACTTGGATTTGGTGCGAATGATATGGGCGGCACTCTCCTCGAGGACAAAGTTCTTGAACCAACAGGGATGAGTGCTTCGCATGTCCGAAAGGACGATTTGATCCGTTTGATTCGAGAGGCGGGTTACACCCCCGCCCAGAGAAACACCAACTACGAAATTCTCCAGGTTTTTAACTAAGTGGAGAGTCTTACTTCGCCTGAAAAAGGGGCCATCCGCAAATTTTTTGAGGGGATCGCTCCTCGTTATGACCTTATCAATAGTCTCCTCAGTTTCCGACTCGATGAAGCCTGGAGGAGGCGAGCTGCCGACCTCATTTTGGACGGCGTACAGGACAAGAGTAGAATTCTCGATCTTGGAGTCGGGACGGGAAAATTTCTTGAGGAATTTCTGGGAAGGAAAAATTGGGATCTTGCCGTAGGAGTTGATTTTGCTTGGGAGATGCTCGAGCGGGCGGATGAAGTGGTGGGCGAGGCGCCTCGTTTTATTCAAGCAGACATTCACGACCTTCCTTTTGGAAATAGATCATTCGATCTTGTTATTTCAAGTTTTACTTTGCGAAGTGTCAAGAACATCCCTCATTTTTTGAGTGAAGTTAGCCGCGTGCTCAAAGAAAAGGGGAGGGCTGGGCTTCTCTGTTTGACTCGTCCCTCATCGCCTTTGATGCGGACGCTTTACTTTCCTTATCTCAAGGTTTATTTACCTCTATTGGGAGGTTTTGTCTCACATGATCCAAAAGCTTACCAATTTCTATCCGAATCTATTCAAACCTTTCCTTCTCCGCAAGAAATAGCCAAAGAGCTCAAGATCGCAGGTTTCAGCCAAGTTTCTATTTTTCCATTCTCCTTTGGCATTTCGACTTTAACTTTGGCTCAAAAATGACGTTAGATCAAACGTTGCTTCAAGCATGTAGCCGTTTAGGATTGAAGGTACCTTCGCCATCAAAACCTGTGGGGGTTTATCGCCCCATGGTTGTGTCAGGGAATTTCGCCTATCTGAGCGGTCAGCTTTCCAAAGATGCCGACGGCAAATTGATGGTGGGAAAGGTGGGTAAAGATTTAACGGTGGAGGAAGGAAAGAAAGCAGCGCAATTGGCTGCATTACAGGCCACGAGTTTGATTCACGGTGAAGTGGGTCTTGACCGTGTTGAACAGGTGGTGAGATTGGTCGGTTTTGTCCAATCGGCAGAAAATTTTTACGGACAAAGTGATGTTATAAATGGTGCCTCGGAATTTATAGTGGAAATTTTAGGGGAAAAGGGGAGACATGCCAGGACTTCAATCGGCGTCGTGAGCCTTCCCCTTAATGCGGCGGTCGAACTCGAGCTTACATTAAGATTGCGATGAGAGAGATTTCAAAAACTCTGCTTAAATTCTTGATTGGTTTTGTTGTCGTTGTGATTATCAGTGCCTTTCTCGCCCCTTTACTTTATCAAATTTTACCCTTTAAATTTGATCGAATCCTTCGCCGATTAATCATGATTGGAACGGTCATTCTCATGATTGGGCTCGTCCGAGCTCGCCGTGAGAGCCTGGGAAAGCTGGGTCTTGGCTGGAACGATAAAAGTCTTCCACTTATGGTTAAGGGATTTTTGGGCGGGATGGCTTTTGCGATTGTGGTCAGTTTGATTCAATGGGGGATTGGGGCTAGGATATGGCGTCTTCACCAGACGGACGTTTGGCATTGGATAGGGCTTTTTTTGAAGGGGTTCGGAGGCGGCATGCTGATCGGGCTCATTGAGGAATGTTTCTTTCGTGGATTCTTGTTTGTGACGCTGAAAGATTTCTGGAATACGAAAGGAAGCCTTATTTTGACAAATGTGATATACGCGGTGAGTCACTTTTTCCCCAAGAATAAACCGATCATTGGCGCCGAGCCCACTATGTGGGATAGCTTTCGTCACATCGGAGCGATTGCTTATTCTCCCTGGGAGTCCCCTGAGCGTATAGTGGCTATGCTCGGACTTTTTCTTTTTGGCTTACTTTTGTCTCTGGTTTATCTTCGAGCAGGGACTCTTTTCCCATCCATCGGCATTCACGCGGGGGCTGTTTTTTCTTTAAAAATGAACCGCAGGTTTATAGGGGACATCAGTGAAAAGATGAATATGTTCTCTGGTTCAAAGAATCTCTACGATGGAGTTGTGGGTCTGACCATTTTAAGTATCACTTGTCTTGTGTTAAGTTTTTGGCCAAAAAATGAGAGGAGATTATGAAGACATTATTAGGAAGTCTTGTCTTTTTTCTAATCATCCAACCCGTTTCAATCTTTAGTGAAGAAGTAAAATCCCCTTCAGGGAATATTTACTCTTTTGCCGAGCACCTTCCCATGGCCGAGGCTTTAAGGGGAGGTGAAAAGGGAACCTTGTATGGAAAGTGGGGAGTTGACCGTTTCCGCTTCCAAGGGTTGCCGTCTACTGGCTCGGATATTTTCATCAGTCAAGGTGTGGTGGTGGCAGAAAAAGTTCGGGAGGCCATCTCGTTCAACCCTCTTACGGGCTTTGATTCGACCCTCGTATTTTCTCAAGTTCCATCGGGTAGCCAGCTTCGAATCTTTTACGCTGTGCCAGATTCTGTCTTTGAACAAAGTAAGGTAGTAGGGGTAAATTTTGAAGTGTGGATAGGGAAGAAAAAAGTCTTCGAAACAAGGGCGAGTTCAAAGGGGTGGCAGGAGAAAACTGTCGACTTATCTCTTCTGTCTCTCCTTGGAAGAAGCTATCGTGTTACGTTCAGAGTAAGCGCAGTTGATCAGGACCAGGAGTTTGCCTTCGACGCCTACATTGAATAGGCATCCCTTCGTTATCTATTCTCAATTCATCTATCTCCTCACAAAATAGTGGTAACCCTTTGCATCAAATAGGGTAATACCTTGTATATCAATTTATAGCAAAAGATAGCTGGCAACTATTTAAACGACTTCTTTGATTTTCTCACGATCAAATGCTAAACTTTACTTTGGCTCCACCAAAAGACGGGGGAATTTCTGGGGGAGATTATTCTCTGAAATAAATGACTACAAATACAGACAAAACAGGAGAATCAAACTGTAGGCTTTCTTTCATCCTTATAAGTTTCTTTTTAATTTCCCTCTTTTCTTTTTCATCTCTCCTTTTTGGAAAACAGGGCGACGATCCACCCCCTAAAGAGAAGAAACCGTTTACAATTTCTCCAGCTATCTTTCCTGTCCCCTCAGAAGTAGAAGGAGTTAGGCTCCCCCCGGGCCTTCTCGATCGCGAAGTTCCTCCCGGTAAGAAGTGTACAAACGATTCCGAATGCGATGACCACATCAGTTGCACAGTGGATAGATGTCAGAATAAAACCTGCAATCACGTTCCCGAACATTCACTCTGCGAAGATAACAATACTTGCACGACCAACGTATGCCATCCTTTGGAAGGGTGTCGATCAGTTGGCAACCGTCACAAATGCGATGACAGAAACCTCTGTACGGAGAATGATACTTGTTCGGACGATGCTTGCTCTGGAACGCCGATTCAGTGTACAGGAAATCAACAGTGCGATCCTGCTGATGGAATTTGCAAATGTCCAACAGGCACTTACTTCTGTACAACTGATAACGAGTGCAAGCCACAAGGAACTCCTTGTACTGACGCCGATTGTGATGATCACGATGTTTGTAACGGGATTGAGCGCTACAACAGAACGACAAGACAGTGCGAATCCGGCACGCCTTTAAACTGCAATGATAACAATATTTGCACAACGGATAGCTGTAATCCATCTGTGGGATGTGTCAACACGAATAATAGCCAGCCTTGCGATGATGGCTTGTTTTGTACTGTAAACGACGCTTGCTCAGGCGGAAGCTGTCAATCGGGCAGCGCGAGAGTTTGTAACGACGCCATCACATGCACCACAGATTCTTGTGACGAAGCGGCGGATCAATGCGCCTTCGCTCCAGTCAACAGTCAATGCGATGATGGCAACGTCTGTACAAATGATATTTGCAACACCACGCAAGGATGTACCTATGCCAATAATACCGCTGCCTGTAACGATGGAAACTCCTGCACATCCAGTGACCAATGTTCAGGTGGTCAGTGTTCAGGAACTTCAATTCCCGGTTGTTGTACGATCGATGCTAATTGTCCCTCTGGTCAGGTTTGTGTCAGTGGCCAATGTCAAAATCCTCCCTGCACAACAGACGCGGATTGTTCCCCCGATACCAACGATTGTACAGATACACGCTGTCAAAGCGGCGTCTGTAACCATGTGAATGATGATACCAATTCTTGCACGGACAATAATTCCTGCACCGATCCGGATTCTTGTTCTGCTGGAACCTGTCAATCTGGAAACATAGTTCCAACACCTGCCTGCTGTCCCGACAATCAACCTTATTGTGGCACCACAAATGATTGTCGCCCCGCAGGTGATTGCCCCTCATGCAATCAAGCAAGCGATTGTTTTGAAGACAGCAATCTCTGCACAACCAGCGTCCAGTGTCAAGTTGGAGTTTGTGTCTATCCACCTGTGCCAGACTACGAGAGTTGCGGAGGAACAGATTGCGGGCCCTGCACCTTGATGGGAAGCCAGTGTCTGCAAAACTGCGATGGTTATCTCTGTATCGATACAGTCTGCACACGTGTGGGCGTTGCTCCACAGACATGCGACGCCTCGGAGTGCTTGAATACCTGCGGAAACGGTTTTGTCGATCTGGGAGAAGCGTGTAATGAACCGGGCCTGATCTGTGGTCAGGGTACCATTTGTAACACTGCTACTTGCCAATGCGATCCCGCGCCGCCTTGCACGACTGCAAGCGATTGCCCGGATGATGGGAACGTTTGTATTGATACAATCTGTCAAGATGGTCTTTGTCAAAACACCGCAAACAATAATTCCTGTAATGATGGTGACAGTTGTACAGGCCCCGATCAATGTACCAATGGCTATTGTGCTGCGGGTCCGATCATCCCAAGCGCAATCTGTTGTCCCCCAACCGATCCTTACTGTGGTACCACAGGAACCTGCGAAAGCACATTCTGTCCAGCCTGTGGCGGTACCGTCCCCTGCATAGAAGATGGGAATGAATGCACCGACGCCGTGCAGTGTCTGAGTGGTCAATGCCAGTATCCTTTCAATACTGCTTCTTGCAATGATGGCAATACCTGTACTGATCCGGATCAATGCTCCCAGGGCTCTTGTCAGTCCGGTCCTCCGGTAGTCAGCCAAGCCTGTTGCCCTCCAAGCACCCCTTACTGTGGTACCACAGGAGATTGTCGAGATCCCGGCACCTGTCCTCCTTGCAATAATCCAAGCGACTGCACCGAGGATACCGATGTCTGTACAGATCCAGTCCAGTGTCAACAGGAAGTTTGTATTTATCCTCCTATTATAGGTTGCTGTGTTGATGATGGAGATTGTCCCGCAGATCAGACATGTGTAGACAACCAGTGTGTCTCCATCCCTCCGAAACTCTGCAGTGATCCGAATCCTCTCCAGAATGGACAGAGCTGCACCAATGACT
>JACQLI010000044.1 GCA_016204125.1 Candidatus Omnitrophota bacterium | reverse complement strand
TGATGAGCGCACTTCGGCTTGCAAGAGGCGTTACGGGCCGAAAGAAAATTCTCAAGATCGAAGGTGGATATCACGGTCATGCTGACTCACTTCTTGTAAAGGCGGGTTCAGGCGGTGCAACTCTCGGTGTGCCTGATTCGCTCGGAGTACCCGCAGAATTTGCCGAACTCACCCTCACGATTCCTTTTAATAACAGGAAGGCTCTCGAGAATGTTTTCAAAAAAGAAGGAAAGAATCTCGCCGCCTTTATCTTAGAACCCGTTCCCGCCAATATGGGAGTCATTCCTTCCGAACCTGGTTATCTCAGATTCGCAAGGACGCTTACGCGTAAGTACGGTGTCCAACTTATCTTTGATGAGGTGATTACAGGTTTCAGGCTTGCCTTTGGCGGGGCTCAAGAAAGGTTCGGCATTGCCTCCGATCTCACCTGTCTTGGAAAAGTTTTGGGTGGGGGACTTCCCATCGCAGCTTTTGGTGGGAGCGCGAAGTATATGAATGAACTCGCACCTCTTGGAAAAGTCTATCAGGCAGGGACACTTTCAGGAAATCCTCTCGCAACAAGCGCTGCGATCTGGATGCTTCAAAAACTTTCATCCAAAAATGTTTACCCCAAACTCGAAAAAACATCCCGCGACTTTTACTCAAAGCTCAGGGAGCGTATTGAACATTTTCGCTGGCCGATTCAGCTCAATGCAATGGGATCCTTCTTCACCCTTTTCTTCACTCCGAACCTCGTCGTTGATTTTCGTTCAGCCAAAGAATCAAATACCAAAAGATACGCCAAGTTCTTCCACGGAATTTTGGAGGAGGGAGTTTATTTCTCCCCTTCTCAGTTTGAAGCCAACTTCCTTTCAACCGAACATACACCACAGGAGTTGAACCGAGCGATTCGGATCTTTGAGCGTGTCCTCCGCAGGCTTTTTTGATATCATACAGGCCCTGCCATGAAAGAGACGATCTCGTTAGATGAGATTTACGCACCAATAGAGGAACCTCTTCTTGAGGTTCCCGACTCGATTCTCAGCATCCTCTCCACGCCGAATGAACTGGCAAGCGAAGTCATCCGCTATTTTTTCTCCCGTCAGGGAAAATATCTCCGTCCCGCTCTGACTTTCTTTGGCGCCGCAATCGAAAATCACCAATCTTCTCTTCAAGAAGAAAAGCTCTCCCGTCTCGCCGCAGCATTCGAGATCTTCCACTCGGCAACCCTCATTCATGATGACATCATTGATTCCGCTCATATCAGACGGAACATTCCAACCATCAATGTGAAATGGAGCCCGCAGGTCGCCGTCCTCGTTGGCGATTATCTCCACGACAAAGCGATCAGCGCAATCTTTGAGTGCGAAAACGGGCGTGTGATTTCACTTTTCCTTCGAACAGCGGGGCTTGTCTGTGACGGAGAGATTCACGAGCTCCGCGAGAAGAATAACTTTAATTTGAAAGAGGATGAATACCTCGAAATCATCCATAAAAAGACAGCATCGCTTATTGCCTGCTGCATCGAATCGGGTGCCATCCTGACAGGACTTCCCATTGAGAAGGTGGAGGCGCTCAAGCGATTTGGCAGGGACTTTGGCATGGCCTTTCAGATTGTGGATGACTGTCTTGATTTCATGGGCGAAGAACACGAGTTTGGCAAAACCCTTGGAACGGACGCTGAAGAAGGCGTTCTTACACTGCCTCTGATTCGGTTGATGCAGGTTGTGGATGAACCGACAAAAAGCAAAGTCTTTAAAATTTTCAAGCGCGGCATTGCCGCACTCGAAGACGTGTCCGATGCTTCCAATAAACTGAGGACTTTAAAAGAGCTCCTTGCCGAATATGGTGCTCTTGATTATGCGATGGCGAAGGGAAGAGAATTTACAGAAAAGGCAAGGCTTGAGCTTTCCATCTTTGCCGATTCGCCCATTAAAAGAAGCTTAAATCACCTTCTTGATTACGTCCTCGATCGTAACCGATAAGTTACGAATGCATGCTTTATCTTGTCCCAACCCCCATCGGCAATCTCAAAGATATCACCTTACGCGCCCTTGAGGTCTTAAAGTCAGCCGATTGTATCGCCTGTGAAGACACGCGTCGAACAGGCCAACTCCTCAAACATCACTCCATCCCAGCGCCAAGACTTATCTCTTTTCACGATCATTCAAGCTCAGGAAGAGTGCGTGAAATCATCTCTCTTTTAAAGGAAGGAAAAAACGTTGCGTTTGTGACAGACGGCGGGACACCTCTCATTTCAGACCCTGGGTTTCCGCTCATCCGCGAGGCGATCCGTGAGGGGATACCGATAGAGGCCTTACCTGGTCCTACAGCCGTTACAACGGCACTCGCCGTAAGCGGGCTTCCGACAGAGAAATTTGTTTTTTTTGGATTCCTACCCCAGAAATCAGGCCCAAGGAAAAAAGAACTTCAAAAGGTAAAGGAGTTTGAAGAGACACTTGTATTTTTTGAATCCCCTCATAGGATAGTAGCAGCGCTACGTGAAATGAGAGAGATCTTTGGAGATAGGGAAGCAGCCGTTTGCAGGGAACTGACAAAGAAATTTGAAGAAGTCAAACGAGGCACTTTGAATCAACTCAGTGAATGTTTTGCCAAAAAGAAACCCTTGGGCGAGATCGTCATCGTAATTGCGGGAAAGGGGAGAAAGAAGGTATTTTCCCCCCACCTTGATCCTCCCCCCGCATCGCGGGGGGAGGAAAGGAGGGGGGTGTGAAGCGTCTCGCCATTTTTGTTTCAGGCAATGGAACCAATATGGAGAATATCCTGAGATCCATTCAGGATGGGAAAATTCGAGGCGCAGAGGTTTCGCTTGTTGTGAGTGACAATTCGCAGGCGTATGCCTTGAAGCGGGCTGAGAAATACAATGCAGAATGTGTTGTGGTCGATCGGAAAAGGTTTGATTCCAAAGAATCGTTTGAAGCCGAGATTAAGCGGCATCTTGAACGCAAAAAGATTGACTATATCCTTCTCGCAGGTTTTATGCGGATTTTAAGTTCTTCCTTTGTTAAGACTTACCAGAGGCGAATCATCAATATCCATCCCGCCCTCCTCCCGAATTTTCCAGGGGCTCATGCCATCAAGGATGCATGGGAGGCTAAGGCGAAGACCACAGGTGTGACTGTTCATTTTGTGGATAAGGGGGTGGATACGGGTCCGATCATCCTCCAGCGCGAAGTTCCGATCGAAGCAAACGATACACTGGAGAGTTTGGAGAGGAAAGTCCACGAAGTAGAATACAAAATTTATCCTGAAGCCATCAATCTTGTTCTCGAAGGGAAAGCCAAACCAAAGAAACAGGGTACAAAAAAATCTTGATTTAAAAGAAGCGAGCGAATAAATTACTCGGGACTCATGTCTACTTTAATTGAATCCGTTCACGCAAGAGAGATTCTTGATTCGCGCGGCAATCCGACGCTTGAAGCCGAAGTCTGCTTAAAGGGTGGAGCGCTTGGACGAGCCGCTGTGCCGAGCGGGGCATCCACAGGCGAACATGAAGCGGTTGAGCTTAGAGATGGTGATACGAAGCGTTACCTTGGGAAAGGTGTCCTCAAGGCTGTGCAAAATGTGAATACAGTCATCCATAAGGCCCTTATCGGAAAAGATGCTACGAAACAGGAAGAGCTCGACGAGCTCCTCATCAAACTCGACGGCACGGAAAACAAATCAAAACTCGGCGCAAACGCTACTTTGGGTGTTTCACTTGCTCTGGCTCACGCATCAGCTAATGCCAAGGGCATTCCTCTTTATAAGTATTTAGGCGGTGCATCTGCCAATCTCCTTCCCATCCCCATGATGAATATCTTGAATGGGGGAGTTCATGCGGATAATAACGTGGACCTCCAAGAATTCATGATCATGCCTTTTCCCGCCAAAGGCGCCCGCCTGCCAGCTGTCGGGCAGGGGTCCGCCTCTGGCGGAGGTGCCCCCACTTTTCGCGAAGCACTTCGAATGGGCGCCGAAGTTTTTCATACCCTTAAGAAGATTCTTCATTCCAAAAAACTTTCCACGGCCGTGGGTGATGAAGGTGGATTCGCGCCCGACCTTGGCTCTAATGAAGAAGCACTTGATATAATCATGCAGGCGATTGAGAAGGCGGGCTACAAACCTGGAAGCGACATTAAAATCGCACTGGATCCTGCAAGCTCAAGTTTCTACGGACAAGATAAAACAGGCGGCAATAAAAATCCTGGAAAGTATGTCCTCCGTGCAGAAAGAGAACCTGTAAAGACGGCCGCGGATATGGTGGAGTTTTATGCAAGGCTTTGCGAGCGTTATCCCATTTTCTCCATTGAAGATGGTCTTGCTGAAGATGATTGGGACGGGTGGAAACTTCTGACTGAGAAATTAGGCGATCGCGTTCAGCTTGTGGGTGATGACTTGTTTGTAACGAATACGAAGAGACTCGAACGTGGGATTAAAAAGGGCATTGCGAATTCCATTCTTATCAAGGTTAATCAAATCGGAACTCTTACCGAAGCTATCCGTGCTGTGAAACTTGCTCAGAAACATGGATACACTGCTGTGATGAGTCATCGTTCAGGCGAGACCGAAGACACCACTATCGCTGATCTCGCGGTGGCGCTCGCGACAGGTCAGATCAAGACAGGCTCTACTTGCCGAACGGACCGCATCGCGAAATACAATCAGCTTCTTCGGATCGAGGAAGAACTCGGTAAGAAAGCAATCTACGGCACAGGCCAAAAAAAGCAATCTCACCTTACGTCCCGCGTTTAACTAGGAGAAACGGATGAGACGCCGTTTCAAAATTCTCTGGGTTGGAGTCGCTCTCCTCATTCTCTTTGCATTCCTTTATCTCCCTGGGCTATCGCGCTACCAGGAACTTCGTCTAGAAGAAGAGAGGCTCGGTAGGGAACTCGCCCAACTCGACAAACAGATCCAGAATCTTCAAGAAGAGAAAGAACTCCTTGAAAAGGATCAGGATTATCTTGAAAAGGTGATCCGCGAAGAGCTTGGCCTTGTGAAGCCAGGCGAGATGATTTATAAGCTTGTTCCTGAGAAGGAACCCACCGAACCGCCCGAATCCCATTGAATTTTCGGGCTTTCCCCTTTAGAATACCTTCACCGGAATAAAACCACACGACCCTACGACGTGGGGCAGCGTCTTCCAGCAGCCCCGCGCCACAAGGGTTTTATTAGATACGCCGCGGGGTGGAGCAGTCCGGTAGCTCGTTGGGCTCAAGGTCATTGGGCGTCCTTGTAGCAATACAAGGAAAGATTACCTGTCAAATTCGGTGAACCCTGCAATGGGAATACCGAGCCAAGTTCGCCAAGATGTATGGCGAGAAGGTGTAGAGACTAGACGGCAGGCACCCGAGTTGG
This sequence comes from Candidatus Omnitrophota bacterium, assembly GCA_016204125.1. Taxonomy (GTDB): domain Bacteria; phylum Omnitrophota; class Omnitrophia; order Omnitrophales; family JACQLI01; genus JACQLI01. The sequence continues at coordinate 29,498 of JACQLI010000044.1, read as the reverse complement.
TTTAAAAGGGTGAAGGTATAGTCCAGACTACGAATTCGCCGCACTTTTTGGCGAAGCAGCGAAAGCTGAAGTAGTAAGCATAACCCAAAGGTCGTTGGTTCAAATCCAACCCCCGCTACCATTTCTAAAAAGGCCGGGCGGTTTATTCTCCCGGCCTTTTTGTTCACCACACAAGGCTATTCAAATATCTTATTCTCATAAGTCTTCAAAAACGCCCTGATGGTATGCTGGATGTAATCAATCCTCTGGCTATTATCCGTAAGCCTTTTAGTAGTACCGCCAATTGCTTTTTTGGAATTCTTGAGATGGAAAGAATTTTCCTTATTGATTTGAGACTGTAGAACAAATCTTATCCCAAGGGAAATTGAGCGTGCATACTTATTCTTGTGTGGATTATCATTTTTGTCCATAGCCAGAGAATAGGCATCATTGATTCCTTCCAGATATACAGCCGTTGAACATCCGCTCGGATTTTTTTTAGGAAAACCTCCTATTTGATCGATGTATTGGCTCTCATATATCTGATGATTATCTATAAGCCAATCGCTCATCTCAAATATAAATTCTGCCAATTCTGGATCGCGTGTTTCTTTATACAATAAATAGTAAGTTTGCGTATGCCAAGGTATAAGCGCTGTATTTTTATTATTCCTCCAGTATTCTCTATAGTAAGGAAATGCCTTCTTAACAGAATCTAGATAGAGGGGCTCTTTTGTTGCCTGGTATAAGGTCATTAACGCCAGCATCGCCTCTCCAGGATAGTAATTCACACCTTTGACTTCTTTGGACATAAAAAGTGTCTGATAGGACCCATCGGGTAACTGCAAATTGAGAATTCCTCCTGCCAATCTCTTGAGCAATGTTTTTTTCTCGGGTAAATCACTATTCGATAATGCCATCATCATGAATGCATTGAGGGCTATGGAAGGGTTTTTGTCAGCAGCCAGATAGGCATAATCATCTTTTGTACGTTCGTGGGACAAGTAATACTCAAAAGTGCGTTTAACCAAGCCGTCTAATTCTTTTGTCTTTAAAAAGTTTCTTAACTCAGTTAGCGCCCATAATGTCGCCAGCTGCCTTATATGATGATTCTTTTTTGAATATGTGTCTTTGCTCGGATAATACGTATATTCCAAGAGATTTGTTTCTGGATTGATGTTATTCATCACCCAATCTTTAGCCAAAGACAAACTTTCCGAAATTCTTTTTTGTGTGACATCGCTTTCGTCAACCAGAATGTTGAATCTATAGAGATCGGTTATATGATCCTGTCTGTCAGCTCTGAACACTACTGTATCGTACCTGTGTATCTCTGTATCTTTATCGAGGTAACAGGTTGGATTGAATTTCCCCTTTTTGCAAAGCTGTTTTAACATTCTCTCCAGGTCATAATTTTTTGTTATGGGCACGGATGAGATAAAATAAACACGTTTCTTTTTCCTTCCAACCGATACCGAATGAATTCCCAATTCTATGTTCTTTTCCATATAAGCAAGATTATTTTGCTTCATCTTTTGTTTGTTGAACAAAAAATTCAAGATAACGTAATTATTCCTATCCAATTTCTTACTCTGATCTTTATCAAAACGGGTGTCTTTCATGGAGTCGATAGAGGCCTCTTTTAGATCCAAGAACATTCTTCCTTGAGTATCTCTCTTTGCCGAACCGCTCTGACAACCCAGGAGCTTATTTTGGTTATAAAGGGAAATAAATACTCTGTCATAATCAAAATCTAAATCGACGCCTTCTTTTCTGGATGTACCCGGAATCTTCTCGCCCTTCATATAAGAGTCCATTACTGAGTATACGTAGTCGGCAATAAATTTTTTGTCATTAAGAGTTAGACTTTCTATTGACTTCTTGGATGGCCGCGAAGATGTATTTACTACAGTACAGCTTAACGATAATGAAAGTATCGCTAAATTGTAGAGTATCATTCTGAATATTTTATTTTGCACGAACATATATTGCCCTCCTAGCTGATCTTACCCCAAAAATGTACCACTTGAAGCCCAAGTTTCCAAGAGTAGAATACCCCCTTGTGAATAACCCCATCAGTTTTGACGGACTTGGAATTGCGCCTCAGATGATTGGAGTGATTGATCGGCTGAAATTCAAGATCCCCACGCCGATCCAGCAGAAGGCGATCCCGCCTGCAATTGAAGGCAAAGATCTGGTCGGCATTGCGCAAACAGGAACGGGAAAGACGCTCGCTTTTGCTATCCCCATGGTGCAGCGTTTCTCGCAGAGGAAGGGGAAGGGGGTTGTGCTGGTGCCGACCCGTGAGCTAGCGGTTCAAGTTGCGGAGACCTTCCAAAAAATTGGCTCCACCTTCGGCATTCGAAATGCCGTGGTGATCGGCGGGGCCTCCATGAATGAACAGATCCGATCACTCCGCAAAAATCCGAGTGTGATTATTGCCACGCCAGGCCGATTGCTTGATCATATGAGCCAGCGTACGGTCATGCTTGCCGATGTGCACGTTTTGGTCCTCGATGAGGCAGACCGCATGCTCGACATGGGTTTTCTCCCGCAGATCGGACAGATCCTCAAAGCCCTGCCGCGGGATCGCCAGACCATGCTTTTCTGTGCCACCATGCCGCAGGCTGTTGCGGCGATCGCGGCCTCTTACATGAAACTCCCGATCAATGTGGAAATCGCTCCTTCTGGAACACTTGTCGAAAGACTGACCCAGGAGCTTTTCATTGTCAAAAAAGAAAACAAAAATGACCTTTTAGCCAAACTCCTTACGCAGTATCGGGGAAGTATCCTTATCTTCAGGCGTACCAAGATCGGAGCGCGTAAGACGACTCGGAGCATCAGGGCCATGGGCTATCCCGCGGCCGAGATTCATTCTGACCGTTCGCTCAGTCAGCGGCGCGAAGCGCTAGAAGGTTTTAAGGCGGGCCGCTATCGGGTGCTTGTTGCGACCGATATCGCAGCACGCGGGATTGATGTGACCGGAATTGAAGTTGTGATCAATTACGACCTTCCAGAAGATGCGGAGAATTACGTCCACAGGATCGGGCGCACCAGCCGTGCGGGCCATCAGGGACACGCCATCTCTTTTGCCACGCCTGACCAAAGGAATGATGTCCAAAGTATTGAGCGGCTGATACGGACTGCACTGCCAATTTCGGAGCATCCTGAAATTCCGCTTGAACGTTTCGCGGCACCCACCCGATATGTCTTTGCACCCCGCAGGTCACATGGCCGTTTCCGAAGACGTCTCTAATTTTAAGGCCAATTAAGGTAAAATTCACCTTTCTCGTGCCTATTCCTCACATAAATCACTCTTTTTAAGGAAACAGTTATATACTATTAAGATGAAAGAAGAGATTGTTCAGGGTGATTTACTCTACCACGCGGTTCATGGGCTATGCCGTGTGGATGGGCTTCTTAAACAAAACCGATCGGGCAAAGAAGTCCTTTGTTATTCCTTAGTGCCAAAAACGCCCAATAAGATGAAGGTGCGCTTTGTCATTGCAGCCCCCGATATAGAAGGCTCGGGTTTCCATCTGCTTGTTTCAGTTAGGGAAGCGAACGAGATCATGGAATACTTAAAAGAAGGAGATATCAAAGCAGTCCCTTCCAATGTTGAGATTGAACCCGCCTCCTCGTTAAGTCAGAAAAATCAACCCTGGGTCCTGGCCCAGGCCATCTTGTCTTTTTCTCATGACACCCTTGAAGCAAAAGATCAAAAAAAACGTCAAATGCTGGAGCACTCCGCAAAAGGTCTTGTTGGAGAGCTTGCTTTTGTGTTCAAGACTACTCTGAAAGAGACAGCGACGAAGGTTCGAGAAAGTCTGGGAGGATCGTCAAGAATCAATCCGTCGGTTCTCGCCGCTCTGACGCACGCCTCCGAAGATTAAGGATTGAGAAACGACTTTACACCTTTCAGACCCACCCTAATTATTGCCCTTCTGTTTCTTAGCGGGTGCGTGGCAGCTCCAGGACGTTATAATGAGAGGGAGCTTAATTCCGATTTGGAATACAATCCCGTAGACCGCCGCTGGTACCACAAAAACGCACCTGATTCGCAGGGTGTATCGGGTAGTTACGACCGTTACCCAAGTTCCAGCATTGATTGAAAAACCTGGAATGGTAGAATAAGGTTGCTATGATCCGCTTGAACCCTGCCAAAATTCTTATTTTTCTGGGCGTACTTTACTCGGCTTACGTTTGTTACGCTCTAGTTAACATTAATGAAAAGCTTCTTTCCTGGTGGACGCTTCTTGATGCAGCAATCTTCATTGCCCTGGTGACTTGTGTCTGGGGATTCTGGAAATCGAGGCCGTGGGCCATACCCCTCAGCCTTGTCCTTGCTCTCGCAGGCTTCGGATTCGGCTGCTACCTTGCCTACTTCGTGTGGACCTTCTGGCTTTTTGAAGAACCGACCCTCCTTGACCGCATCAAGAACGTGCTTCATCCGAGGGTATCTGTCTTCCTCGTCTTTCCCGTAATCTGGATGATCTATTTCACTCGCCGGGCATTGAGAGTATAATACTCCTGTAATTTGCCGTTAAATTTTTGAAAAGGAGGAAATCTCCATGCCATTCACTCATCTGATGGAACCCAAAGCCCTGAAAAGGACAGTTCGAAAAATCCAATTTGAATATGACGCGCCCTCGGCTCGGTCCGTTTTTCTTGCGGGAAGTTTCAATGATTGGGATCTCAGCGCATCTTCTATGAAGAAAGATCGAAAAGGGAAGTGGCAAATCACGCTGCAACTCGCTCCTGGCCGTTACGAATATCGCTATTTTGTGGACGGAGTCTGGGAATGTGATCCCGATCCCAAGGAGTGTGTACCGAATCCATTCGGCTCTTGGAATTGCGTGATCAACGTCGAATAAATTTTGGGGTAGCCTTTATTGCAGCCGTCTGACGCAGCCGAGATTATTCAATACACACTTTCACCCGCGGTGATGATTTCAAGTGCTGCGCTTCTTCTTTTGGCACTGCAGAATAAGTTTTCGAGTCTCTTCAACCGCTTTCGGCTTCTCAACGAAGAGAGGCGTCTCCTTGAACAAAGGCTTGATCGGAGCCCTATTGATAACGAACGTCTGCATAGTCTTAAACTGCAACTTGAAGAACTCATTAGACGTACAATGCAGGTAAAGAATGCCATTCATTTCAATTACGTAGCCATCCTTTGTTTTATCGCTACTTCAGTTTTTCTCTTTCTCAATAGATACTCGGTTCTTCCCCTTGCGTATCCATCGGTGTTTATCTTCTTAGCAGGAATGATTTGCATCTTTGTAGCCATCCTCTTTATGGTGATGGAAACAAGACTCGCCTTCCATATCCTGCAACTCGAAAAGAAGTCTTAACCCACTTTCTGATCAAGAGTTACGTAGATACCCGTTTGCATTTTGGAGAGTTTCCGTGTATTTTTAATGAGTAGGAATTCCTACTGACCGAAAAGGGCAAACCATTCGTGAGAATGGGACGTCCGCCAAAGTACTTGGCGGACCCGCCGCGGAATTTGGCGGGCAAAGCCACGGAGCCCTGTAAGAATGGGGCTGGCTGGGTTGCCGGTGATAAGGAAACCCATTTTTCGAAAATGTCCTTTTCGGAAATGGGTTTTTTGTTTTTCTGACAGAAAGGAGATCTGATCATGCGAGGCATCACTTTGTTAGTGTTTGGGCTTTTTGTTTTTGTGGTGAGTGAAGTACAAGCGGACCCAGGGATTAAGGTGGGGGAAGTACCCGATTGGAATGGGATGAAAGAGGGTCTCCGAGAACAAGCAGACAGGGCGAACGGTTCGGAGGATGTCTATCTGAATAATGTCAACAAAGCTTACGAAAAGAGACGGGAATATTTCGAGAAGAAATCACAGCATGAACAAGGCCAGGCGACGCAGGAAGAAGTTGACGAAGCCCTCGATCAATACCACAAGGCGGGAGAAAGAGCAGCTAGGTTCCTCAAAGATGTTCAAAGGGAACTCAAGCGATTTGAAGACCTCAAACAAAATTTCATTAACAGAGTTGACCGAGAGATTCAAAAAACGGAGCAAACCTTAGATAAGGCAAGGACGGATCAACAAAGCCTGAGCGAAGATATCGCGCGTAAGGAAGAAGAGCTTTCTCGTGAAACAAGTGAATTGGGGAGAAAGGGGATTCAAAGAGAATTGAGAAGGCTTAGGGAGAAGAAAGCAGATGCGGAAGAAACCATTGAGGATGCGACTCGAGATCTAGGGCAATTGGAGGGCCACAAGCAAGAAATGGAAGGGGTCGACGTCGACTTCTTACCATCTCGTCCCGATCCCATGCTTTATCCACATGGTGAGGGAGAAGGGAATGAACAAGCCAATCTTCCCGATTCAAGAGCTCTGGCCATGGATCAAAAACCCATAGACCGTCCAAGCGATACGCAAGAACAGGATCTCGTCATGATGCCAGCACGGCCTCTCTTCATCATTTCAGATCTTAAAGACAGGAAGATGCTTGATGACGGCTCTATGATTGTCAAAGTTCCAGGCGGTTCGACATATAAAGCCGTCCCCTTTGGCAATGAACCTCCCAATCTTAACTGGGATTCTATTATTGGATATAGCGATGTTGATCAAGCGACAGGGAAATCCTATTACATTATTCGGGACACCACCACTGCTTTTGCTATAAGGCCGGAGGCGAGCGCCTTTGCAGCAGTTGACGAGATTCGTAACGGTGTTGCCAACGCAGCCGGAAAGGGAATGCCAGCAGACAAACCCGATATCCGTGGCTTTGCGATGATGCAAGACCATCCTGTCGATTCGGGTCAAGCCCACGATGCCTATGATGAATATGGAAGTGATTATGCCGTGGGGTAAAGGATCAAAGATCCTGTTGATCGCAGTCGTGTTGGGGATTTCTTTCCTCAACGCAGAAAATTCTTTTGCGTATCCGCAGGAGTACGTTGAACACTTAGAACAAAGTGGCCACACCTCGAACGATAACCCGTCAGGAGACCTCATAGCACTAAGAAATGTTTCACCTGGAGGGTCATCCGCAACAGAACAGGGCAATCTCCCTAGTTATCCTGACACGTCATGGGTTAAAGGAAAACTCATCGATCCAGTGCCGCCAGGCCCAAAGCCAAGTTCAGGAGAGAAAAATAGAGTTACCGAATCTCCCTCAGGAAAAACATCGCCCATTTGGTTAGGTGACCCTAAAGACGGAAAATTGGTCGATCCTATACCGCCCGCCCCACAACCAAAAGATAACGGAAAGAACCCTCTTTCCGAAAAGAACACCAACCAAGGCCCGACTCTCTGGTTTGGCGATCCTACGAAAGGCAAGCTGATCGATCCTGTTCCGACAGACCCGAAGCCGAGCGGAGGAGATACAAATAGAGTGACCGCAACTCCGTCAGGGAAAACATCACCCATTTGGTTGGGTGATCCCACGGATGGCAAGCTCATTACACCTGAGCCTTCGGGATCTGGGAATAAAGAGGAAACGGGACGCTCAGCTAGTGAAAAAATCCCAGGCAAAGTTGAGTCTCCAATTGTGTTACCCGACCCCATGGATGGGAAAATGCTCGAGCAGCAAGGGGTAGCTCCTCCCTCTGGAATGACAGCCGAGACAAGAAGGCTCGATAATGGAAATACATTGACCACTTTTCATGACGACCAAGGACGAAAGACAAGAGAGATCGAGACCGATGCGAATGGAAAAAAGGTCCGTGAAAAGGAATACAACCCAGAAACAGGGAAACTTAAGAGAGACACAAGATACAACAGTGATGAAAAACCAACACTCGATGAGCAATTTGATAATGAAGGAAGACTGAGGGAAAAAAATGAGTTCGAATATGACAGCGAAGGAAAACAGACGAAGCTAACACGAACCGAATTCGACGAGAATAAGGTACCGATAAGAAAAGAGGTTCGAGATCCTGCTAATGGAAATAAAATTGAAACTTTTAATCCAAAAAATGGAAGAAAGGTCAAAGAGGATTACCACCCTAATGGACGAATCAAACATCGAGAGGTTACACAGCCCGACCCAGACAATTTTATGGATATAACAATTGAGGACAATGTGTGGGATGCAGATGGAAACCTTATTCATACCACAGTCTAAAGTTCAACTTCATACTTGGTTCTGTGTAGGCACTGTCATAATAATCCTAGGATTGTTATTTTCGCCTTTATCCGTCTTGGCCGATGATGAGAACCCTCCCGAACCCGAGGAGGACAGTTCGTCAGACGGTCATACCCTTCCACCCGATATGCTAGGTTGGGATCCTGAGGGCAATCCGTGGTTGTGGACACCAGAGATGGAAAAGGCTGGATTTACTCCTCCGTGGAAATGGGGGCCTGTTACACCGATTGACCCGGATCCAGATCCAGAAGGGGCTGAGGAAGATTGGGAAGAGTTCTGGGAAAGATGGCAAAGGCAGGGGAGGGAAGAAACAGTCCCCATGCCGGAAGGTTTGGATGGTCCTGGTAGGTGGGCTTCAACAGAAGCTCCTAAAGAGCCTGAGGAGACGATCTACACTGACCCAGGCGACAAACCACCTAGTTTTGATCCTGATGCCAAAATTGACGTGACGCCCTTAGGCCCAAATGGGTCAGACATTCACGTTGATCCTAAAGATATTCCTCCATTGCCCCCTGACGAACATATTTATACCGATCCCAATTCAGGTAAGAAAAAGGGTAAAGATCCAGAACCTGTCGGAGGTTTCCTAGATCCTCAGGAAAAAGGCCCCGATCGATTGGCGATGCTCAATCCTGCTTCGAAGCCAAGTGTCAGCGCACTGGCACCACCTGTTGGGGAAATGGCTTCTGCGTTTGCAGCCGCAGATGCGATCCGAGGGCATATATTTAATCGATTTGAAACGCCTCACAATGCAGTCCCTGATATGCGAAGCCTTCAGGATACATCTCAAGGTGTCCAAGCTGATCAAGGATCTTCTTCAGCCAAGGCTCCTTGTGACCTAGAAAAGTAGGCACTTTTCTTTTGTCAAAATCCGCCGTTCTTTAATAAGAGGATATGAGAATACTTAAGAATCCAGCCCTTATTCCTGTAGCAGTAACACTCGCCTGCCTTCTCCCTTTTATCAATAAGGCCTTTCATATTGATGACACTCTCTTCATTTGGGCGGCGAAACATATTCAGGCCAACCCCCTCGACTTTTACGGTTTTACCGTGAATTGGTACGGCTTCAAACACCCCATGGCCGAGGTGATGAAAAACCCACCACTTGCTTCGTATTATCTCGCACTGTTCGGAGGTCTCTTTGAATGGAAGGAAGTAGTTTTGCATATAGCTTATCTCATTCCCGCCGTCTTCTTTGCTCTGGGGACGTTCTATTTAGCGAAGGACTTGTGTTCCAATCCTCTTTTGGCATCACTCGCGTCTATCTTGACGCCCGTCTTTCTTGTATCGAGCACCAACGTGATGTGTGACACCATGATGGCGACATTTTGGATATGGGCAGTCGTTTTCTGGAGACAAGGCATCAAAGAAGATAAATGGACAAAGCTTCTTTTAGGAGGTTTGCTGATAGCCGTCTCTACTCTCACTAAGTATTTTGGAATGGCACTTCTGCCGCTCCTTATTCTTTATACTTTTTTGGAGAAACGAAAACTCGGAACCTGGATCCTATTCTTGATTATTCCAACAATCATCCTTGCGGGTTACCAATGGGCGACTCATATGCTCTATGGAAGAGGCTTACTTCTCGACGCCGCTTCTTATGCTACGGAGACCAAATGGAAACATGGGGGGCAACTCTTTTCACATGGACTTACAGGGTTGTCATTCACGGGCGGATGCGTTTCGACAGCGCTTTTCTATTTTCCTTTTCTCTGGCGGCGGCGTGCAGCAGTCGGAATGTTTATTCTATCGACTTTCTTACTCACACTGTGGGCCTTTCTTTTTGGATCGGCCGACAGCTTTTCTTTGAGAAGTGTTGATCAAAGCCTCAGGTGGAGTTTTCTTCTTCAATTTGATGTGATGATTTTGGGGGGGCTTAGCATCCTGGGATTCGCGGTTATCGATTTTCTGCATTCGAAAGATGCCGATTCCCTTTTACTCGTTCTGTGGGTGCTCGGGACTTTTATCTTTGCCACTTTTATCAACTGGACAGTTAACGGACGGAGCGTCCTTCCCATGGTTCCAGCTGCTGGGATTCTATTAACACGTCGACTTGAACGCACGAATCCTCAATGGAAGGGAATGAAGGCTTTTCTATTGCTCATCGCACCAGCACTTCTTGCGTTGTTAGTCACACACGCGGATTACTCTTGGGCCAATGCCGCACGGAGCGCTTCGAAGGCGATCCGCAAGATTATTCAAACTCGTCAAAATGGCACAGTATGGTTTCAAGGACATTGGGGATTTCAATACTACATGGAATCATTAGGGACAAAGCCCCTTGAAGCAAATGCCTCTGAGGGTAGCATTGGTGATCTCATCGTCATGCCAGGAAACAACTCCAATCCGTTAATTCTTCAAAAAGAACTTTTGAAGGGAATTGATATTCTTCAGTTTGAGCTCGACGGGATTGGCACAATGACACCAGAGCTTGGAGCTGGATTTTATTCGGATTTGTGGGGGCCGTTGCCTTTTGCGATAGGCCCTGTTGATCCAGACAAATATTTCATCTTTTACGTGAAAGAAGGCGGTTTACTAACTGTTTACGGACAGCCTCCCGTAGTCACAAAAGAGGAAGCTAACTCAAATCCCTAGGGTATAATTAAGAGCAGAAGATAAGAAAATGGACCTGCACAATTTTCTCTTTATTTTGGTTTCTCTGATAACAACAGTCTACCTTTGGACTCAGTGGATCGAACCGAATTGGTTCCGCCTCCATAGGGAAACTATTCGTGTCAATAAATCGATCAAGAAACCGCTAACCATCCTGCATATTTCAGATCTTCATTTCACAAAAGAAAGGCCTCTTCTGAGACGTTTTTTTGATCGGCTGGCTAAGATAGATTCGGATTTCGTCTTTGTAACGGGGGACCTCATTGACAGTCGGGAAGGAATTGGGCCTTGTGTCGAGCATCTGAAGAAACTTAAGTCCAGAAGGGGCATTTATGCTGTTTTGGGAAATCACGATTACCGTATTTACCCTGCTCACAAACAATGGATTCGAATGCTTACTGGAAAAGACTGTTCAATGGAACGACCAGAGACCAATGAGCTCAAGAAAGCACTCCAGGAGGCGGGAGTCAAACTCCTTGTTAATCAAAACATGCCTGTGCCGATCAACGAGTCGCAGGAGGCCGTCATTATCGGGATCGACGATCCAGTGACAGGCCGTGCTGATTTCAGCCAGGCGTTTCGTGGAATCGAAAACGGCACGCTTCATATCGCTCTTGTTCATGCGCCAGCCTCTTTTCCTTCTCTTCGTCGATTTGGGATCGACGCTGCATTTGCAGGCCACACCCATGGTGGCCAGATCCGATTTCCAGGAATCGGTCCTATTCCTCTGGCTCGTCGGCTTTCAGCCATCATTGATTCCACCGATTGTTACGGTTTTGCGGGAATTGTATCCCGCGGATTGGGAGCCCAGGATCTCACCCGCTTGCGCCTTTTTTGTCGGCCAGAAGCCATTCTCGTCCGAATCGAGGGGATGTGATTAGAGAATGACTAAGTTAACAAAGACCGTCTACCTCACTATTCACGGTCACTTCTACCAGCCGCCTAGAGAAAATCCCTGGACAGAGCGGGTTGAACTTCAACCTGATGCAAGGCCTTTCCATGATTGGAACGACCGCATCACGATTCAGTGTTATCAGCCCAATGCTATGGCAAGGATTGTTGATTCAGAAGGCAAGGCTCTTGAGATGGTGAATAATTTCAGACTTCTTAGTTTCAACGTAGGGGCGACTCTTCTAAGCTGGCTTGAGAGAAATTCTCCCATCGTTTACCTGCGTATCCTTGAAGGAGATCGGCTGAGTATCAAAGAGAGATCAGGGCACGGGAATGCCATTGCCCAGGTTTACAACCACATGATTCTTCCATTGGCTAACGAGAGAGAACAGCGCACGCAGATCAGGTGGGGGATTTTTGAATTCAAGAAACGATTCGGAAGAGATACTGAGGGAATTTGGCTCCCTGAGACAGCAGCTAGCGAACGGACACTTGAAATCCTGATCGAAGAGGGAGTTAAATTTACCATCTTGGCCCCTGAGCAGGCAGAGAAGATCAGACCACTTCAAGTGGAAGGAGCAAGTGGTACTGCAAAGCCTAAAGAGGGAGCCGCATGGGAAGACGTATCACAGGGGACAATTGATTCTACAAGACCTTACCGCTTTTTTCATACGAAAGACTCCCATCGATGGATTGATCTTTTCTTTTTCCATGGGCCTCTTTCTCGCGAGATGAGTTTTGGAGATATTCTCTTTGACGCGAAAAAATTTGCTGAAAAACTTAAGACAGTCCATGAAGCGGAGAGGAGTCATCCTGAACTCATTGATTGTGTTTCTGATGGAGAGACATTCGGTCATCACAAGGCCTTTGGCGAACGTGTCATCACTTTTCTTTTACACGAAGAGGCCGAAAAGAAAGGTTTCAAGCGAACCAACTACGGCGAGTATCTTGAGAAATTTCCTCCCCAATTTGAGGTGAAGATCAAATCAGGAGAGGGGACATCGTGGAGCTGCCCGCACGGCGTGGGGCGCTGGAAGGAGAATTGCGGTTGTCACACAGGAGGGGGAGAGGGGTGGGATCAAAAGTGGAGGACGCCTCTAAGGGAAGCCGTTCGCTTTCTTGAGAAAGAACTGGCTGAAATTTACGAAAGAGAAGCAAAAAACCTTTTCCAAGATCCATGGGCTGCCCGAGACGGATACATTGAATTGATTCTCGATCGTTCACCCGAGGGAAGAGAAAAATTCTTTGGAAGGCAAGCAGCGCATTCTCTTTCTCCCGAAGAAAAGATAAAAGCGCTCAAGCTTCTCGAGATGGAGCGCTTTGCCATGCTCGCTGAGACAAGCTGCGGCTGGTTTTTCAACGATATTTCAGGGATCGAGACAGTCCAGATTCTCCGCTACGCCTGCCGCGCTCTTGAAATAGCGAGAGAGCTCGGGGCAGGAGATCTCGAGAATCCATTTCTAGGAATCCTTTCCGGGGCTAAGAGCAACCGATCAGATTTTGGAGATGGGAAGGCGGTTTGGGAAAAGTTTGTCAAGCCCGCTCGCGTTTCTTTTGAGAAAGTAGTGAGTCATTATGCCTTTCGGAAACTTTTCGAACTCGAAGTCACCAAAGATGATTTTTACAACAGTGAGCTCGAAGAAGGAGAAATTGAACAGGAGACTGTTGGCGAAAACGTCCTTCTTATGGGCACGGTGTGTCTTACTCATAAGACTCTCCCCGAACCTCAGGATTTTATCTACGCGATTTATCAAGAGGGTGTCTCGCGTGTGGAGTGTTTTGTTAAGAAATTAACAAGCCGCAGTGAATTTCACAAAATGAACGTGGCTCCTTTGAGTCACTTCCGCAAGAAAGATGGAGATGCGCTTCTTGCGAGCCTCAAAAGGTCTTTTGGCGGCGAACCCTTTCTCATTCGTGATCTCTTTCCAGAGGAGAGGGAAAGAATTCTTTGGGTGCTTTCCCGCAAGATGCGTGAGGACCTTTACCAAACAACCGCCCGCTTTTATGAAGAGAACCGTTCGGGAACAGTTCTTTTCCGTGAAGCAGGAAGCCCCGTCCCTGAGGAGTTCCGAGGAATTATGGAATGGATGATGGGAGAAAGATTGCTTGAGATTGTGGAAAAGCTTGAAACGCGAACCTCTTTTGAAAACATTGTGAAAGATAGTAAAGCGCTTCTTGCAGAAGCCCAGGCGAGGGGGCTTAATCCAAGGGTGCAGCCTATGATCGAATTTCTTTCAGTTAAGTTGAATCATTGGATCGAAAAGCTTTTCCACGAACCCGACCCAGGATTGGTTCAGAAGATTGAACAGGTGCTCGGACTCGCCAAGGAGTTACGAATCGAACTCCACGACCGTATTGCCCAAGATCTTTTCTTTGTCTTTGCCCAAAAAGCCCTGCGGGAGAGAATCGAATCTTATCGTAAGGATGCAGATGACGGCTCGAGACTCCAGATGATCCAAGCCATCATTCGCCTCGGCAGGCAGCTTGGTTTCAACATGAAGCAGTACGAAAATCAGCTGGCAGCCGTATCCTAAGTATCCTTTCTACCCCCAAATCTGCTAAAATCTCACGGTTATATATAAATAACTTGAGTTCTACAAATTTTCCCTCTCCCCTTTGGGGAGAGGGTGGGGGTGAGGGGTGAATCGGAGGAGTTACCCCCTCATCCTAGCCTTCTCCCCCTAAGGGGGAGAAGGAATCATGTGAGAAAGTGCAGAACTCAAGTAAATAACTAACGGCGGCGTAGCTCAGTTGGCAGAGCAAGGGACTCATAAGCCCTGTGTCAGAGGTTCGATTCCTCTCGCCGCCAAATTCCTTATGGAAAACCTACTATCCCGAATCGAATCGACGATCCAGAAACATAGCATGGTGACTCCAGGTGAGCGGATTTTGGTTGCCTGTTCTGGTGGGGCTGATTCCATCGCGCTTTTCCACCTCTTAGGAAAACTTGCCCCCCGATTAAAACTCCGTTTGAATCTGCTTCATTTTGATCACGCACTGAGAAAGGGGAGTGAGAAAGATTTAGAGTTCGTCCGCATGATCGCCAGGAAGGCCAAAGCCCCTTTTTATGGCAAAAGGAGAAAGGCGAATCAAGTCGTTTTTCAAAAAGGTTTATCGCCTGAGGAATCAGCGCGCGAGTCTCGGTATCAATTTTTCGAAGCAGTCGCAAAAAAAACACGCATTCGAAAAATTGCCTTAGGACATCATTTGGATGACCAGGCCGAAACAGTACTTATGCGGATGATTCAGGGAACAGGTCTTCGGGGACTGCAAGGAATCAGACCGGTGATGAAGCGAGGCCGATTGACTCTAATCCGCCCTCTTATTGAATTGTCCCGCAAGGAAATCAGAGAATTCTTAAAGGAAAGAAAGATTCGCTACAGGGAAGACGAGACCAACCGATCCCAGCGGTTTTTGAGAAACCGTATTCGGCATCTCCTCATTCCTTTGCTTGAAGAGGAGTTTAACCCGCAGATTCGTGAAGCGTTGGGGCGTCTGGCTGAAACGGTGACCCAAGAATCAGCTGGTCTCGATGATTGGATCAAGAATGCGTGGAAGAAATATCTGAGGTCGAGAAGGAACGGCACAGTCTGGCTTGACAGGGAAGCGATTCTTTTGCTGCCAGCGATGCTTCAGTTTCGCCTTCTTGACTATTTTCTGCATCTGGTTGATCCCCGAAGCGGCCTTGATTATGAAGCCTGGGGACGAATTGAAGAGGGTCTTCGTAAGAGGCGTTTTCGAATTTCCCTACCCCGAAGCCTCGATTTACTCCTTACCCCTAAGAAACTTACGATTAAAAAAACAGGCTGAATTTACTCGCGGTTTGCGGCCGAGGCTGTTAAAATGATACAATTATCTTGGCTCCCCTGTGGGTATGACCTAACATAAGGAAAGGATTAGACTTAGATCAATCAAAATGAAAGATACAAACGCGTCGCCTCAACTGGCAAAGAAATTACCTCCTGATCCAGGAAGGAAAAGGCTCATCCTCTTTTTGGTCGTCCCCCTTATTTTTTTCATTATCCTGCAGCTTTTTACCTTTCCTTCTTTTGAAGTGAAACATCTTTCTTACAGTGAATTTTTCGATCTGGTGGAGAAAAATCCAGCTGCTCAAGAAGTTGTTTCAGCGGAGCTAGTCGAGAATACCGTACGCGGAAAACTCCGTTCGGGAGCTTATTTCCAGGTCAATATTCCCATTGTTGATCCTGAACTCATTCCTCTTCTTCGTCGGAATATCCCCGAGTTTACGGTGAATGCCCCTCAGGCTTTTTGGAGGAATCTGATTTATTCCGTTCTTCCCGTTCTTCTTCTCATCGGGTTTTTCTGGTTTTTTGTCTACCGAGGTGTTCAGCAGGGAGGTGGCAAGATCTTCTCCTTCGGAAAGTCACGGGCGAAGCTTCTCACAGCAGGTCGTGACCCAACTACTTTTAAAGATGTGGCTGGAGTCGATGAAGCAAAAGAAGAACTACAAGAAATCATTGAATTTTTAAAGGACCCGCATCGCTATCAGAGATTGGGCGGTCGTATTCCAAAAGGTGTGCTTCTCATAGGACCTCCGGGTTCTGGCAAAACACTGATGGCAAAGGCGGTTGCCGGTGAGGCGGGCGTTCCTTTTTATACGATCAGCGGTTCGGACTTCGTTGAGATGTTTGTCGGAGTAGGGGCCGCTCGCGTTCGCGATCTTTTTGAACAGGCAAAACGTGCCGCCAAGTCGAGCGGTCGAGGCGCCATCATCTTTGTGGATGAAATTGATGCGGTGGGACGTCAGCGTTTCGCTGGGATCGGCGGCGGTCACGACGAAAGGGAGCAGACGCTTAATGCCCTCCTTGTGGAAATGGACGGGTTTGACACTCAAGCAGGTGTTATTTTGATTGGTGCGACGAACCGTCCTGACGTACTCGATCCAGCACTGCTTCGCCCAGGCCGTTTTGACCGAACAGTTGTCATTGATAGGCCTGATGTGAGAGGCCGTGAGGAAATTCTCCAGATTCATGTCCGTAACGTCAAACTCGACAAAGACGTTGACCTTAATAAATTAGCAAGACAAACGCCTGGATTTTCAGGAGCTGATTTGGCCAATCTGGTGAATGAAGCCGCCCTTCTTGCCGCGCGCCGAGGCAAAGATTTCGTGATGCAAGAAGAACTGGAAGAATCGATTGAGCGCGTGATGGCTGGCCCTGAGCGGAGAAGCCGCGTGATTTCAAAACGTGAAAAAGAGATCGTGGCCGTGCACGAATCAGGTCACGCGCTTCTGACACTTCTTGTTACGGGAAATACAGACCAACTTCATAAAGTTTCTATCATTCCTCGTGGGCACGCTGCGCTGGGCTATACCCTTCACCTGCCTATAGAAGACCGATATCTGACAACCGAGAAGGAGCTTCGCGATAAGATTACTGTTCTTCTAGGTGGGCGGGTCGCCGAGGAACTTTTCTTTAAGGAAATCACGACAGGCGCCCAGAATGACCTTGAGATGGCAACAGCCTACGCCCAACGGATGGTTTGCGAATATGGAATGTCGAAGAAACTAGGAAATCTTACTTTTGGAAAAAAGGACAGGCAGGTTTTCTTGGGTCGGGATCTCTTAAGGGAAAAAGATTACTCAGAAAGCACCGCCATTGCGATTGACGAAGAGGTACGAAAGATTGTGGATGACTCCCACGATCGGGCAACCGAGCTTATTCGTGCGAACCTCGACAAGCTAAAGAAACTCTCAGAGCATCTTTTGGAAAAGGAAGTCCTCGAGGCTGAAGAGGTCAAGCAGATCATCGGCCTCAATGGACCGATCAAGAGCTAAGGATGATTTGGCGATTTTCTAGTCAGGAAATGACATTTGAGAAAGTTCGCATCATGGGCGTTCTCAATGTCACACCCGATTCTTTCTCCGATGGAGGAGAATTTTTCTCAGAGGAAAAAGCTGTCCAGCGAGCGCTTGAGATGGAGCGCGAAGGAGCTGATCTGATTGATATTGGCGGCGAATCCACGCGGCCTGGGGCGCAAAGCATTTCCACAGAAGAAGAGCTTTCCAGGATTCTACCCATCGTTTCAAGACTCCAATCAAGAATTCGGGTTCCAATTTCAGTCGATACCACAAAGCCTCTTGTAGCGAGAGCCGTGCTTAAAGTTGGGGCAAGTATCATCAATGATGTGGATGGGCTTGGGGCAGCAGGTGAGATGGCTGAGCTTGCCCGAGAATTTGAGGTGGGTCTTATCTTGATGCATAGACGTGGAAACCCCCAGACCATGCAGCAACTCACACAATACGAAGATGTAGTGGAGGAAGTTTTTGATGAGCTCGATAAAAGTTTCAGCGAAGTGCTCTCTTACGGCATCCATCCTGATCAGATCATTCTTGATCCAGGAATAGGATTTGCAAAGACAGCCGAACAGAATCTGGAACTCATTGCCCGTCTCAGACGGTTTCATTCTTGGGGCCGTCCCATTCTGGTGGGTCCTTCGAGGAAATCTTTTATCGGTGCTTTGACAGGAAAATCCTCCCAAGAGAGGGATTGGGGTACGGCAGCAGCGGTGTCCCTTGCTGTCACGCGCGGAGCCCATATGATTCGTGTACATCGTGTGGCTGAAATGAAGGACGTCATCAAGGTAACAGAAGGCATCCTACAGGCGGAGAATCAAACTCATGTCAGGTCATAGCAAGTGGTCGAGCATCAAACATAAGAAGGCGGCAACAGATGCCAAGAGGGGAAAGGTTTTCACCAAAATTATCCGAGAAATCATGGTGGCAGCTAGGGCAGGTGGTGGAGACCCCAATACGAATCCAAGGCTTCGGACCGCGATAGGTACTGCCAAAACAGCCAACATGCCCTCTGACAACATTGAAAGGGCCATTAAGAAAGGAACAGGAGAACTTGAGGGGATCACTTACGAGGAAGTCCAATATGAAGGCTATGGCCCTCACGGGGTCGCCATTTTTGTCCATTGCCTGACAGACAATAAGAATCGTACCGCATCTGAAATCCGTAATATCTTCAGTAAGAAAAGCGGTTCGATGGCTGGCGCAGGCTCTGTGGCATGGATTTTTGAGAAAAAGGGTTTGATTGTCGTACCTCAGTCTCAGGTCAGTGAAGACCGTTTGATGGAAGTGGCCCTGGCAGCAGGCGCAGAGGATCTTTCTTCAAGCAACAACAAGTTTGAAATTGTGACAAGCCCATCCGATTTTGAGAAGGTCAAATCAGGTTTGGAGGGAGCCAAGATTTCGATCGAGTCCGCCGAACTCACCTACATACCCAAGAATCAAGTTTCGCTCACTCCCGATAATGCGAGGAGTGTCTTGGCTCTCATTGAGGCCCTTGAAGATCACGACGACGTCCAAAGTGTTCACGCAAACTTTGAAATACCAGATGAGGTAATGAGAGAACTGGTCTAATGAGAGTCCTCGGGATTGATCCTGGAACTCTTCGCACGGGCCTTGGAATTCTTGATGCCAAAGGAAACGTGTACGAACTCATCACCTGTCAGACGATCGAGGCTTCTCCAAAGCTTCCCATCCCTGAAAGATTAAAGAAGATCCATCAAACGTTACAAGACATCATCAGGCTTCATTCGCCCGATGTGCTCGCTTTAGAAAATGTTTTTTTCGGCAAGGATGTCCGAGCGCTTGTTAAAATTGGTGAAGCGAGGGCCTGTGCGATGCTTGCGGCAGCCGAATGCGGAATTCCTGTGGTAGAATATCCCCCAGCACGAATCAAACAAGCAATCTCAGGAAACGGGCGAGCGACCAAGATTCAGATGCAGCAAATGATCAAAAGCCTTTTTCGGCTCAAGACACCGCCGCCGGCGGATGCGGCAGACGCACTCGCCGTGGCCCTTTGTCACGTTCATTCGAGCAATGTACGAATTCCTGTCGGGTAAGATCATTCAAAAGAATCCTACCCGTCTCGTCTTGGAGGTGGGGGGAATAGGCTTTGACTTGGCCATTCCTCTTTCCACCTCTCACCTCTTGGGGAAGGCAGGGGAGGAAGCACGAGTCTTGACTCATTTCGTGGTTCGGGAAGACAGCCAGCAGCTTTTTGGCTTCGCTACTGAGGAGGAGAGGATCTTTTTTCGTCTCCTTTTATCAGTAACAGGAATCGGTCCTAAGGTGGCCTTAACCGTCTTGTCTGGGATTGGGGTTTCTGAATTGAGAAAAGCGATCATCGACGGTTCCATACCTACCCTTACAGCTATCTCTGGAATTGGTCGAAAAACAGCAGAGAGGCTTATTGTGGAATTGCGTGAGAAAATTCTTCTCTTGGAACCTAGGGGAGAAAAAGATAGAGACATTCCAACACGTTTACAGATAGACAACCGTATGTTTGAAGATTCAGTTCAGGCGCTTATTTCTTTGGGTTATAGGAGGGCCGATGCGAAAAAGGCTCTCCAAAAAGTTTTGTCTGAAAAGACACCAAGCTCTTTTTCGGTTGAAGATCTAATCCGAGCCTCGTTAAAATACATCTGAACCATGTTCAAACTTAATCTTTGGCCTAAAAGTAGAATTCTGAATGCCAGACGGTACAAACGTATCCGCGCTGCGTATCTCGTAAAGTATCATGTGAATGGCAAAGCAGGGCCTACGATCACAAATGCAAGAGACGTTAGCGCTGGCGGTCTCCGTTTTTGGACGGAAGAGAAACTTAACGAATCTTCAGTCCTCAATATCAGTGTTTATGTTCCACCTTTAGACCGTGCGGTCGACGCCGTAGCCGAGGTGCTCAGGATTCGAAGGGCGAAAAAAGGTTTGGTTTATTATGTCGGTGTCTGTTTCCTGGATCTCAGACAGGAGGACAAAGAGGCGATCAATGAATTTGCTGAGGCACTTTCTAGGGATAAGGAGGCCAAGGTAGTTATTGATCATGCAGATATCGTCATTCGAAGGAAGTAAAGAAGCTTAAGTTTATGAAAGAATCCGAACGCCTCGTCTCGCAGGAGCTCAAAACCGAAGATCTTGAATTTGATGTCTCGCTTCGTCCCGCCTCTCTCGATGAGTTCATCGGTCAAAATAAACTTAAAGAGAATCTCAAAATTTTCATCGAGGCTGCCCGAAGGCGGAAGGAACCGCTCGACCACCTTCTTTTCTTTGGCCCACCAGGTCTTGGGAAGACAACCCTTGCCCATATCATTACCAAAGAGATGGGAGCCACTCTGCGTTCCACTTCAGGTCCTGTCTTGGAAAAGGCTGGTGACCTGGCAGGAATTCTCACCAACTTAGAAGAGGGAGACGTCCTTTTTGTGGACGAGATTCACCGCCTTTCGCCTGTGGTAGAAGAATATCTTTATCCCGCCATGGAAGAGTTTGTGATTGATATCATGATTGATAAAGGGCCTAATGCCCGCTCGGTTAAAATCAATCTGCCTCACTTTACTTTGATTGGAGCGACCACAAGAAGCGGGCTTCTCACTTCACCTCTCCGTTCTCGTTTTGGCATTGTTGAGAGGATCAATTACTACACGGAGGAAGAACTTGGTCAGGTAGTCAACCGCTCGGCCAGAATCCTCAAGGTTGAGATGGAACCACAAGGAGCCTTTGAGATAGCGCGTCGGTCCAGAGGAACGCCCCGAGTTTCCAATAGACTCCTCAGGCGTGTGCGTGATTTTGCTCAGGTTAAGGCGGATGGCCGCATCACACAGCAGGTTGCCGATCAGGCACTTCAAATGCTCGAAGTGGATGAGGCAGGGCTTGACCCTATGGATAAGCGGATTTTGGGATTTATTTTAAAGGAATGTCACGGCGGCCCTGTGGGGATCAATAACCTTTCTGTCGGGGTAGGGGAAGAATCCGACACCTTAGAAGAAATTTATGAGCCCTATTTGATTCAGAAAGGATTTCTTAAAAGGACCCCCTCGGGACGTGTGGCCACCAAACGGGCCTACGAACACTTTAAGATCCCGCTTCCTTCAAATGCCAAACAGGTGGAACTCTGGTGAACGAATTTGCGAAAACCCTCATCTTTTTTGGCGTTGTTTTGGTGATTGTAGGAATCCTTGTAGGCATCTTCGGTAAAATCCCAGGCTTGGGGAAGCTTCCTGGCGATATCTATCTGAAGAAAGGGACGTTCACGTTTTACTTTCCCTTGACCACTTGTCTTCTCTTGAGTCTTCTCCTGACGCTTGTCTTTACGATCTTCGGTAAGCGCTGATATGGGTTCGCTTCTTGTTCTTTGGAGGCCCATCCTCGAGATTCTTTTCATCTGGATTATTCTCTATTCTCTCATCCGCTTTTTCCAAGGAACGCGGGCACTTCAGGTTTTGCTGGGCCTTCTGATCCTAGCGGTTATTTTCAACATTGCAAAGGTCCTCGAACTTCACACCATCAACTGGGTCCTCACCAAGCTCTTCGCGGTTGGAGTCTTAGCCTTTCTCATCATCTTTCAGCCCGAACTCCGCAGGGCCCTTGCCCGAATTGGCCAGAACACCATGTTCGGTCCTTTCCTCAAACGTGGCGGGACGGTCGACGAAGTTGTCCAAGCGTGCGAGCATTTATCCCGTTCAAAGATTGGGGCGTTGATTGCGATTGAGCGGGACGTGGGACTTAAAAATTATATTGAAAGCGGCCTTGCAATCGACGCCAAGGTGAGTTCTGAACTTCTCATCACCCTCTTCTTTCCCAATACCCCTACTCATGACGGTGGAGTGATTGTCCAGGGTGATCGAATCACTTCCTGCGGTTCCCTTTTTCCATTGAGCCAGAGTCATGAACTGTCTCGTTCACTTGGCACAAGGCATCGGGCCGCCGTTGGTCTTACAGAAGAGACGGACGCAGTTTGTGCGGTGGTTTCCGAGGAGACGGGAGCGATTTCTGTTTCTGTCTACGGTAAGTTGACACGTGACCTTGATGGTGAATCACTTCGCCGTGTCTTAACCAGTCTCTTTCGCCCCGCTGAAAGACCCAAAGGGTGGAGTGAATTCTGGCAGAAAAACTGGAAAAAGCTCAGGACGGAGTCCGAATAAATGGCTTCCGTGACCAAGTGGCTTACTGAAAATTGGGCTGCCAAGTTGGTTTCCCTTGTTCTGGCTGTTGGTCTCTGGTACTACGCCGTGGGGGAGGAGGGGATTGAGGTCAGTCGAACGATCCCTGTTGAGATCAAAGTTGAGAATGAGAAAATGAGCATCGTGGGCAAACCGACCCGTGTGGTTCTGGCGGTCCTTCAAGCTCCCCGTTCCCTTCTTGCCAACCTCGCTTCCGAAGAGCTTAAGGCGGAGCACATCATTAAGAAAGTGGAAACACCAGGAGATTACAGTTTCCGTTTGGAGCCTCGCGAGATTCGGCTCCCCTCTGAGAAAATCAGAGTCGTCCGTATTGAGCCTGATGTGATCCAAGTCAAAATCGATGAGATGATCGTACAGAAACTTGAAATCGAACCTGTTTTTTTAGGAGAGCCCGCTTTTGGCTACCGCCTGGACGCAAGCAAGGTCCAACTCGATCCCCGTTCCGTTCTTGCAGAAGGGCCCAAGAGTCAGATCGAGAAGCTGGGAAAAATCAAGACGCAGCCGATAGATGTCGTGGGGCGAACCCGATCCTTTCGTAAGACCGTTCGTATCGCAGAAGAGCCTGGGCTCAAAGTGGTCAGCGAATCACTGGTCGATGTTTATGTTCCTATCACGGAAGCCATTGCTGAGAAGACATTTGAAAATATTCCTGTGAAGATCTTGGGCACAGCTGGCTCATTCAGCCGTATTTCTGTGGAAACGGCTCAGCTCAGCCTTATCCTTCGAGGCTCAAGCAAAGATTTGGAGGTGTTGGATCCCAAAGATATTTTAGCCTACGTTGAAATTGCAGGTCTTGAAGAAGGAACGCACGAAGTACCCATTCGTGTGATTTTGCCGCCAGGCGTCTTTCTTAAAGAAAACCTCCCTTCTGCTAAGATAAGCATCCAGAAAAAAGGTTCGCTTCCTCTTCCGTAAGTTTTATGCCGAAACTCGGTGTAAATATCGACCATGTGGCAACTCTTCGCCAGGCTCGGGGAGGAGGAAGACCAAGCCCTCTTGAAGCTGCCTTAGAGGCCCAAAAGGGGGGAGCCGATGGAATCACGGTCCACCTTCGTGAAGATCGTCGTCACATCCAAGACCATGATCTTTGGCAGCTTAAGAAGAAGATCCGCGTTCCGCTTAATCTTGAAATGGCACTCCATCCCGAGATTGTTCGGATCGCCATGCGTCTCCTTCCTGAGAAAGCCTGCATTGTCCCAGAGAAAAGGCGTGAGGTGACTACCGAGGGAGGGTTGGACGCTTTTCAGAAAAGGAAGGTTTTGAAAAGAGTCGTTCCAAGTCTACAAAGAAAAGGAATTGAGGTCAGTCTTTTCATCGATCCTGAAATCCGTCAGGTCCGAACAGCGAAAGAAGTAGGGGCGAAAGCCATCGAACTTCATACAGGCACCTATGCCAATGCAAAGGGAGAAAAAAGAAAAAAGGAATTATTGCGGCTTAGAAAATCGGCCATCGAGGCGCACAAGCTGGGCCTTAAGGTCCATGCTGGACACGGACTTGATTATGAAAATGTTCTTCCTATTGCAAAGATTCCTTATATGAAAGAGCTTAATATTGGGCATTCGATCGTGGCGTGTGCCGTTTCCGTAGGCATCCGAAAAGCCGTTCAGGAAATGAGAAAGAAAATGAGGAGTTAGAAAAATGCGGGACCCTAGGATTGAGCGTCAGATTCGAAAGGTTTGGCGTCCACGTCCCAAGCGTGCCAATAAAAAGGATTTCGGCAGAGTCTTTATTCTTGCAGGCTCACGGGGGTTAACAGGGGCCGCAGCTCTGGCGAGTTTTGCTTCCCTTCGAGCAGGAGCTGGACTTGTCACGTTAGGATGTCCTGATAAGGTTTATACGATTCTGGCTCGTCGCCACCCTGAAGTTATGGTAAGGCCTTTTCCCTCAACTCCTAAGGGAACTTTATCGGAGAAAGGGCTTTCGGCCATTCTGAATTTTTTGAAAAGCCAGGATGTCTTGGCCATAGGACCAGGGCTCGGGAGGCATCCGAACACTGGGCGTCTTGTTCGTAATCTTCTTTTGCGCTCATCCGTTCCTTCGGTCGTGGATGCAGATGGAGTGAATGCGCTTCAAGGACAGGCCGAAATCCTAAGAGATTGCAAGAGTCCTCTTATTTTAACGCCGCACCCTGGTGAATTTGTCAGGACATTTGGCGGGAAGAAGCCCGTTACGGATAAAGAGCGAAAGAAAAGGGCTCTTGAAGTCAGCCGCAAAATCAAGCAGACCCTTGTGTTGAAAGGTTATCGTACCGTAGTCGCTGGACCCACAGGTAAAGTGGCAATCAATCCAACTGGAAATCCAGGAATGGCGACAGGTGGTACAGGAGATGTTCTGACAGGGATCATCGCAGCCCTGCTAGGGCAGGGAATATCTCCTTTTGACAGTGCTTGCTTTGGAGTGTACATCCACGGTCTGGCTGGCGACATCGCAGCCAAAGAAAAGGGAGAAGTTTCCCTTGTAGCAGGAGATATTGTAGAATTCCTTCCCAAAGCGATTCATATTTTGCTGGCGTAGTTCGGCCTGACGGTAGCGTAAACGGCATCAGGTAGACTGCAGAAGTAGGACATGCAATATGTTACGTTAATTTACCGTTCCGCTGTCCTAGAGATTTGTAACGTTATCACGGTTATTGCTGGCGTAGCTCAACGGTAGAGCAACGGTTTTGTAAACCGTGGGTTGGAGGTTCAACTCCTCTCGCCAGCTATGCCTTCTCGGGATCGGAACAAAGGTCCCGAGGCTTTTTTCGGGATAAACAGCATGTCGGGGGTTCGATTCCCTCCGCCAGCTCATTCGAATTTAGAATGACGAGTGTAGAATGTAGAATGAAAAAAAGAAAGGCAGAAACGATAAGGAAATTAAATGAACGATCTAAAAAAGCGGACTCAAGAGTTTGCTCTACAAGTTATTAAACTGGTAGAGTTGCTACCGAAAAGTAAGGCTTCCGACGTGATTGGGAGACAGTTGATGCGATCAGGAACCTCTGTAGGAGCAAATTATCGGGCCGCTTGCAGGGCTAAGTCACAAATAGATTTTATTGCAAAGCTAAAGATTGTAGAAGAAGAGACAGACGAGGTTCTTTATTGGCTTGAGTTGCTGGTTGCTTCAAATTTGGTAAGTTTGGATGAAATCCAGGCGTTGAAGAAAGAAGCGGAAGAGCTTCTAGCGATTACCGTTGCTTCTATCAATACCACTAGACGGAATCTTTCAACCCGAAAAACAAAAACCGTAAACGTATAATTCTAAATTCGTCATTCTACATTCGTCATTGATTCGGGGGAGTTACCCAAGTGGCCAACGGGGCCAGACTGTAAATCTGGTGGCTAACGCCTTCAGAGGTTCGAACCCTCTACTCCCCAGTCTTTATTTTCTGTGCTATAATTTGTGTCAGTGAACAAAATGGCTCCTTTAGATTTATCCTCAATTCTCAAAGGGTACGAAGGTAAGTGGGTAGCTTTGTCAGACGACAATACTACGGTGTACGGCTCTGGGACTTCGGCAAAAGAAGCCGCCGACGACGCTAATTCAAAAGGACGCCCTGATTTCACTCTCCTTTTTGTCGATCCCTCCGATCTTCTGTATTGCGGCTGAAGCCTTGAATGAAGGTTCCGTATCTTCTTAAAGGCCCCACAAGTTCAGAGTTTAGAAAAAATTTTCCAAGCATTACTCAGATTTTCAAACCTCTTATCCCAATAGTATTGAGGTTTGAAGGACGAAAACAGAAGCTATTCGCACTTGTGGATTCTGGGGCAGATGCCTGTTTGTTTCCAAGGGGAATAGCAGACGTCTTGGGCATAGATGTGAGAAGTGGAGGCAGAGTAGATTTTACGGGAATTGGTGGCATGCCTACGCCATTTTATTTTCATGAGATCGAAATTCTCTTTGGCGAGCACCGCGTTAAAACCAGAGTTGGTTTTTCAACTTCTCTCAATATTGGGACTGGTGGTATCCTTGGGCAGCACGGTTTCTTTGACAACTTCATCATTACTTTCGATCGCAAGAATAGGTTCATCGAAGTCAAAAGACACAACGTAATTAACGATTTAGCAGCAAAGCTGCCCTTCTGAATTCCTTCTCCACTAAAACTTGACCGTTCGGTTCGGTTTCATGAAACCGTGCTGGCGCGGCGGGAAAAGCGATGAACCGAATGAATAAAAAAAAGAAGACAAGGGCCATTGAAGAGGAAAGGAAAAGAGCACTCCATGACCTCTTAATCGCTCTGGCCTTATTGATGGCCTTCACGGTACTCAATATCGCAATCAGTCTTCTTCGTGGATTCTACGCTTTCGTGACCGCCTATTATAGCCCTCCCACAACTGAAACTCTCATCAGTCTGGCCTTCCTCTTGATGTTCGTTCTATCCTGGCTCACCTATCGCAGGTGGAGGGAAAGTTCTCAGATCATCACCGAACTCGAAGGTATCATTTCCAACATCAACCCCGATGTGCTTCTAGTGGTCGATCCCGATCGGACCATCACCCGATGCAACAGTTCCATCGAGAAGGTATTCGGATACGAAGTGGACGAGGTTCTGGGTCAAAAAACGAGTTTGTTATATGGAGATCGTCGAGTCAATAAGACCCAGCACCACGAGATCTATGACGTCCTCGAAAGGCAAGGTTTTCATA
Source organism: Candidatus Omnitrophota bacterium (assembly GCA_016204125.1). Lineage (GTDB taxonomy): Bacteria > Omnitrophota > Omnitrophia > Omnitrophales > JACQLI01 > JACQLI01. The sequence goes on along the minus strand of JACQLI010000044.1, from coordinate 2,296 downwards.
TCGGCGAGGCCATGGGAAAAAGAAAAGACGGAACACTGATCCATATTGAAGTGATTACAGGGAAGCTCGCGAGCAGAACGGGTGCCGTTGTTTTGCTGCGCGACATCAGCGTGCGCAAGCGCCTTGAAGCCGAACTTTTACAATCTCAGAAATTGGAGGCTATTGGCAGGCTTGCAGGCGGGGTTGCCCACGACTTTAACAATTTGATCACGGTTATCGCAGGATTTGCGAAACTCATCAGAAAAAGGACGGTATCTTCTGACCCCTGGCGACCCGATCTTGAAGAAATTCTTAAGGCGACGGAGAGGGCCACAGGCCTGACTCAGCAGCTTTTGGCCTTTGGTCGTGGTCAAATTTTGAATTTGAAAGTGGTGAATCTTAACGAGGTCATTTCAAACATCAACAAGTTGTTGTGTCGATTGATTGGAGAGGATGTTGAACTGGTGACGATCCCAGAGGAAAATCTGGGGTATGTGAAAGTGGATGTGACTCAAATTGAGCAGGTGCTATTCAACCTCACCCTGAATGCGCGCGATGCGATGCCAAAGGGAGGCAAGATAGTGATCAAGACAAGCAATACCAAATTGGACAGCAAAGATTATGTTGCGTTCGAAGTCATCGATAATGGTATGGGCATGACCGAAGAGGCGAAAAAGCATCTCTTCGAACCCTTTTTTACCACGCGTCAAGAGAGAAGCGGGGTTGGGTTGGGGCTTGCCACCTGTTATGGAATCATCAAACAAAACCAGGGTCAAATCTTTGTTTCAAGCCAACCGAATCAAGGTACGACGTTTAATGTTTGTCTCCCTAGGGTGGAAGCGCCAAAGGAAAAGCCAGAGGAGCCTAAAGAGCCCGAAGAACTTCCTCGGGGTTCAGAGAGTGTGCTTCTTGTGGAGGATGAACCGATGGTCCGTGAATTGGCGGGCAGGGTCTTACGGGACCAGGGTTATCAAGTGATCGAGGCCGCGAACGGGCCTGAAGCCCTGAAGCTTTTGGAGAAGAATCCCAAAATGGACACCCGCCTCTTGCTTACCGATGTGGTCATGCCGCTTATGGGGGGCTTGGAACTGGCTCAAAAGTTTAGGGATCTAAGGCCTGAATTGAGGGTGCTTTTCATGTCGGGCTATATCGATGATGCGCGGGTCCGTTATGGAGTCTTGGATGAACGTGTCGAATTCCTCCCCAAACCCTTTTCCCCCGAATCCTTAGCGGTTAAAGTGCGAGAGGTGTTAGACAGATAGGGTAAGGGCGTTTTTCTTGCAGATTTCGAGAATCATTTCTTCGAGAAGATCAGGATCCAAAGGCTTCAGGAGAAGCGGATGGTCTAAGCGACCCAGTTCCGTCTGGGCTTCTCCCAAGGCGGCCGTGATGATAATGATGGATTTAGGCTTTGGAGGATCAACGCTCTTTTCCAGGAGTTTGATGAGTTCAAAACCGCTGATTCTAGGGATCCTGAGATCAATGATGGCAAGATTGCACCTTTTCTCTTTGAAAAGTCGAAGGGCTTCTTCGCCGTTAGCTGCCCCGTAAACTTCAATCCCGAGCGGTTTAAAGAGGCTCTCTAAGAATTCATTGACGCCAGGCTCATCGTCTGCAAGCAGGAGCCGTGCGCCCTCCTTTTTTTCCGCGCGAGTTTCTGAGAGGGGAAGAAGACTTTTAAGTTTTCGACTCAGCTCACCAAGGTCAAACGTTTTGGCGATGACATCATGAATCCCTTCCTCTCGGAGGGCATCTTTATCACTTTTGGCAGTTGCGATCGCCAGGACTTTAGTCTTGGGGTGGCTTTTCAGGATCTCTTTTAGGACCGTTTTCCCATGGACCTTAGGCGTATCACAATCAAAGATGACGAGCTCGGGTTCAAAGGCGTTAACCTTGGCGAGGATCTCCACGTCATCAGAAGCCTCTTCCACCTGATAGTCTCCCAGAAGAGGGATAAACTTTTTAAGGTAGCCCGAGAGCTCCTGCTCGTTTTCAAGAAGAAGAACCGTTTTTTTCTTGTCCATAGAGAGAGGCCTTTAACTGGTTAAAACTAGCCCTTTTCTGGGCAACTGTCAAACCCGCTTAGGTTTCCCACCTCCCATTTTCCTTGAAAAACCTAGCAAAATCGATGTTTTTACCCCCTACTTCCCAAGAAAATTTAGGAAGAGTATTGACATCCCTTTGAGCCTTAGATATAGTTTAACTTCATTTAACGCTAAGTATCCCGCGGTTTAGTTCTATTAAATAGCTCATTAAAAGACAATGAAATTCCCCACGATTATTGTCCGGAGAGATGTTCTCTCGTCATGGCTAACCG
>JACQLI010000035.1 GCA_016204125.1 Candidatus Omnitrophota bacterium | reverse complement strand
TATTGGCATAGATTAATTCAGAGAACTTCTCGCTCCTCTTGCTGAAGTTCCTTCCTTTGAAGAAAATCCAGATTTTTATCAAGACTGGGGGCATGAGAATGAAAAGTTCGCCATCCGTACAGGAATCAAAGGAGAATGTGCGGGCGCTACTGTTCAGGAGAAAGCTCCGATTATGGAAATTGCTCGTGAGCGACTGGCTCAGGCAGAAGCCTTCTTCATCCACAAAGAGTACGCCAATGCTGGGCTTGAGGCTTACGAAGCTATGGCACAAGCAGCGCGAGTTCCTCTCTATGCAACGCTTGTTGATCCTTTCACTTCTGAACAAGCCATTTGGGAATTTGAAAATGTGTTTGTTAGATCGGGAAGATTAAATTCCGAATGGTTAGGTTTTGCTGAAAAGGCGGAGGCTGAAAAGAAGGCTGAAGGGACAGAAGCTCGTGCTCAAAGCCTGATCGCGTTCGCCAAAAAAGTCTTGGCCGAAGCCGAACGTCTTCACACTGAAATTATGCAAACCACTTCTCAGAAATAAACTGATATGAATACAAAAAGACATCACCAAAAGATCCATTCGATTTATACATGCTATCAGCCCATCATTGAGATTCATTCCAAAAAGATTCTTGGTTACGAAGCCTTAACGCGTGGCAAAGGGAAAATCCGTAACCCTGGCGACCTTTTTGGTCAAGCTTATGAAGACGGAAAAACCATTGACCTTGATTTTGAGTGCCTCCGAACAGCCTTTAAAATCCTACCTTTCCTTCGAAAGTCAGAAAGTCTTTTTGTGAATGTCGAACCCATCACTTTGGGCCACTCCTTCTCAAAGGCGAAAGAGGGAGGATCTCTTTTAAGAAAGATCCTCAATCACAGGAAACGGATTGTGTTTGAACTCACAGAAGGCATGAAAGCGAGAGATTTTGATTTGATTAAGAAAGGGGTTGCGTTTATCAGAAAAAAGGGCTATCGATTCGCTATCGATGATGTGGCCGATATTGGATCAAGACTGAGTTGTCTCCTCTCACTGAAGCCCCATTACATGAAAATCGATGTGAGTCTTGTCCGTGGAATTCGAGAAAGTCGTCTTCAACAAGCCCTCGTCAAACGTCTTGTTATTCTTGCGAAGAAACACAGTTGTCACATCATTGCGGAAGGGGTTGAAAGAAAGCGGGATCTCGAACTGGTTCGTGAAATGGGAATCCCTTATGTCCAAGGTTTTTATTTTGCCCGTCCCATAAAAAGACTGGCCAGATCGGGCCCTCATCATTAAAATAGGCGTTCCCAGAGGAAAAAGTGTCACAAAAATATCTTTTAATTGAATCCAGAGATTCATTTGATTCAGCAGACCTCCCCTATTTTTTTAATCTCGCTAAGGATTTAGCGGCAAAGGGAAGTGACGTCATCCTCTACCTCATCCAAAATGCCGTCTTTGGATTACGCAAAGGGGTCAAGCAAACCTTTCCTGGCTCACCTGTTAAAATTCTGGCAGACGATTTCTCGCTCAGGGAAAGAGGAATTAAAAAAGTTGATATCATTGCTTCCGCCAAAGTTTCCAACGTGGATGAGCTCGTTGATCTCCTTTTGGAAGAAAATAGGAAAGCGGTGTGGCATTGAAAACATTGACTATCCTCCTGATGGATCCTCCATACGAAACTGAGAACACGACAACCGCACTTCGTATCGCTGATGCAGCATTAAGAAAAGGTCACAAGGTCCGCGTTTTTGCCTATGAGGGTGCGGTGAGTCTTACGATGAGCCAGCAAAAACAGCATCCGAATCCTGTCAAAAATCAGGATGTAGCTCAGGCTGATCACCCCACTACCATCCGAGCCATTCAATCCCTTTTTAAGAAAGGACCGATGGAATGGATTGCTTGCGGAATGTGTGTCGATGAGCGCGGAGTCGATTTTATTCCTGAAGCCAAACGGGGCGGTCCTAAGGATTTTTACGAATGGGTTAAAGACAGTACGAACACATTGGTTATCGGAACGCAATGAACGCCAATTCTAAAATTCTTTCTGTTGCAGAGCGCGCCTATCGCGCAACGGTTGAAGAACAGGATGACACAGTTCTTTGGTTCACCTGGACGGTCCGAAAGGCAGGCGCTCCCATTGATGTCCTTCTTCGGGGAAATACAGTAAATTATGTGGTCAAAGGACAAGAAGTATCGGGACTTACCTTCGGAGAAGTTTCATTCGGAAATCCTCCTGCAATCGAACATGATCTTCAGGAAATGATGAAGGAAAGCATCAAAATCTACGTCGTCAGAGAGGACCTCGAAACGCGAGGAATCAATCCTTCCGATATTCTAAACGGGACTCATCTCATCTCTTCTAAAGAGATCGCTGGCCTCTACGACCAGTACGACCAGATTTGGCACTGGTAGTCAGATCCTCTCATCTCAAACGAATTGCTGTCCTCACAAGCGGTGGAGACTCGCCTGGTCTCAATGCCTGCCTCAGGGCAATTGTCCGAACTGCTCTGACCCATCACCTTGAAATTTTCGGTATAAGACGTGGGTTTAAGGGGCTAATCTCAGGAGATTTGATTCCTCTCGATGGACGTTCCGTGAGCGGTGTTATCAACCGAGGCGGAACTTTTCTCCTCACGGCTCGCGACAAAGAATTTCGCACGGGTAAGGGAATTAAAAAAGCCTGTCTTGTGCTTGCCAAGCACCGCATGGGCGGACTGATTGTTCTTGGGGGCAATGGATCTCTTCAAGGAGCTTGGGAATTGTCCCAGAAGACCTCGACTGCCGTCATGGGGGTTCCCAAATCAATTGATAACGACGTTGGAGGAACCGATTTCTCCATCGGTTTCGATACGGCCGTTAACACGGCGGTGGAAGTTATCGATAGAATCCGTGACACGGCAACTTCTCACGAAAGACTTTTTCTCGTAGAAACCATGGGCAGAAAACGTGGTTTCCTTGCATTGGCCACAGCCATCGCGGGCGGGGCAGAATCGGTTTTGTTGCCCGAACTGAGTTCGGATATTCCTTCTCTTTGCAGAAAATTAGCCGAAGCGAAACGCCACGGAAAGGTTTCGAGCATTGTTGTGGTTGCGGAAGGTGACGAGTCAGGAGGTGCTTTTAAAATCGCAAAAAGGATCCAACGCTCGGCTAAGGGCTATGATGTTCGTGTTTCTGTCATTGGCCACCAGCAGCGGGGAGGGGCGCCGAGTGCTTTTGATCGGATCCTCGCTTCTCAATTTGGGACTGCAGCAGTTGAAGCCTTAATTCGTGGTGAAAGGACCAAACTCGTCGGAATTCAGGGCGGAAAACTTACTCTCTCGCCTCTTGAATCAGCCTGGAAGATTGAAAAACCACTTGATCCCAATCTCCTTCGCCTTTCCGAAATCCTTTCAAGCTGAAGCGCGGAAAAATTTTATTCATTCGGTGAGGCGCACAATGGGAGGCGGCAGTGGACAAGTGAAAACAAGATCCTTACCCGTCACAGGGTGCTTGAATTCAAGGCGCCAGGCGTGAAGGGCAATGCGCCTAATGGGGTTCGACCACGCGTTGTAATTCTTGTCACCGGCCACAGGATGACCCAAATCCGAAAGGTGCACGCGTATCTGATGCTTGCGTCCAGTCTCAAGCCGAATCTTAAGTAGGGAATATTTTTCACCGCTCTTCAGCACTTCATAATGCGTCACCGCCTTTTTCGCCTCCGGCGTGACAGGTCGGGACGAACTAAAAACCCGTAAAAATTTATTTTCATTAAGGTAACTCGAGCAAGTCCCCGATGGTTCCCTGGGTGCGCCCTCTACCACTGCAAGATATTCTTTCTTAAACCGGTCCCAATTTTCCTGAAGCTTGAGCTTTACGGCTTCACTTTTGGCGAGGACGAGTAGGCCCGAGACATCGCGGTCGAGGCGGTGCACGATAAACACGCGCTTCTGGAATTGAGGGCGCCGGCTTTTGGCCGCGGCTTTTTTATTGAGATAGTCATTCACGGAATAAATCGCGGTCTCGCGCTGGATTTTTTCAGTGGCAATGCTCAAAAGGCCGGCCGGTTTATTGATGACGAGGAGGCAATCGTCTTCATAAATGATCTCGATATTGAATTGCAAGGCCGGCGTGACCGCCCTTGATTTGGAAGATTCAATCCGAATCTCATCTCCTGGAACAAGCAGGTGATCAAACCGGGTTTGGATGCGGCCATTCACGGAAACGCATCCGTGCTTGAGGCGCTGCTTGACGACGGTCTTTTTCGTGTCAGGCAGGGCCGTGAAAAGGTAAGCGAGAAGCGCCTCCTCGTGCTGGACTTTCAAAGTTTTGTTCAAATCAATTCAACTTGCTTTTTTATTCAGGCAGCACTTCTTGTATTTCTTGCCGCTCCCGCAAGGGCAGGGATCGTTTCTTCCAATCTTGGGGCCGGTATGCACGGTGGCTTCAGGGAGAGGTGCTTTCGTCTCTTCTTCAGAGTGTTTCTCCCCAGGCGCATGGATGTGCTCCTTTTCCTTGGCCATGGAAGCGAGAGGATTTTTTCCGCCCAAGAAAGTCCTCTGGGCACGCGATTTTGTCACCTTTTTTTGTCGATTATCTATTTGTTTCATCGGACCTCTCCGCAGAAAATGTGGATGACGAGCAGATATTATATCAAGAAAGGATGGGAGGCAGAATGGAAGAAAAGTTAACCTTCCGAAGAATAATGCCCTGCTTTCTGATAAAATTGCGGGATGCCAGTCCTTCTTCAAGTTAACCAAATCCACAAGTCTTACGGCGCGACGGTAATTTTAGACAGCGCCACTGCATCGTTTTCGAGCGATCAGAAGATCGGGATGATCGGACGAAACGGGGCCGGGAAGTCGACTCTTTGCCGGATCATCACGGGCCACGAGACCGCAGACAGCGGCACCCTCAGCGCCAATTCCGAACTCAGGCTAAGCTACCTCGAACAGCATGATACGTTCGAGCCGGAGGAGAGCGTGCTTCATTTCCTCATGCGAACAACGGGGGCCGAACATTGGCAATGTGGTGAAACGGCTGCCCGGTTTCAAATCAAAAATGAAATGCTTGATCTCCCTGTCCGGAGCCTCCCCGGCGGGTATCAGACCCGCGTCAAACTGACCGCCATGCTGCTACGGGAGCCGAACTTCCTCGTCCTCGATGAGCCAAGCAACTACCTTGACTTACGGACCTTGATTCTCCTTGAGAATTTTCTGCTGAATTTCAGAGGTGGATATCTGCTTGTCTCTCACGACCGCGAATTCCTTAAACGCACCTGCGACCACACGCTTGAGATCGAATCGGGCACGCTCACCCTTTATCCCGGGAATATCGAGGAATATTTTGAATTCAAAGAAATACAACAGGCCCGAAAGGAGGCGCAAAATAAAACCATCCAAAAAAAACGTGACCAGCTGGAGGAATTTATCAGCCGCTTCCGCGCCAAAGCCTCCACCGCCTCACGCGCCCAATCGAAGATGAAACAGCTCGAGCGGCTGAAGACGATCGAGATCGCCCACCAGCTGAGCACGGTCAACCTTCGTATCCCTCAAGTCGAGCGGAAGGCGGGAATCGCTTTCTCTTGCGATGATTTTGCGATCGGCTATCCGGAAAAAATGGTGGCCAGCGGGATCCGCTTTGAAGTTCACCGGGGACGCCACGTCGCTATTTTGGGCGATAACGGCCAGGGGAAGACCACTTTTTTAAAAACGATTGCGGGTCAGCTTGCACCCAAGGCCGGTTCGTTTCGCTGGGGCTCAGGAATAAGAATCGCCTACTACGCCCAGCATGTCTCCCTATCCCTCGATCAGGAGGACACCGTTTACGCGCACCTTGCTCGCGCCGATCAAGAAGGAGTGACGAATCAGGAAATCTTGGCGATGGCAGGTTGTTTTCTTTTTAGAGGCGAGGATGTGAAGAAAAAAGTAAAGGTGCTGAGCGGAGGCGAACGGGCGCGGCTTGTCCTGGCCGGGCTCCTCCTTTCAAAATCTCATGCCCTCCTTCTCGATGAACCGACCAACCATCTGGATTTTGAGACGGTCGAAGCGTTGGGCCGGGCCATCAAAAAATTTCACGGCACCGTCTTTTTCATCGGCCACGACCGAACCTTTGTGAATTTGATCGCGACCGATATTTTGGAACTCAACAATGGCAAGGCCAAACGCTACCCCGGCACTTATGAAGACTATGTCTATCATCTGGAAATGGTGGCAAAAGGTAAGGAGAATGAATCGGATGCGCCGGCCCCTGATCAGAGCGAATCCGAAGGCGGCAGAAAGAAGACGGTAGTCGAAGAGGCACCCAAAAAAGAGAAACCAAATCCAGAAATCTCAAAATGCGATCAGCTGATGAAAAAAATAGAGCGTCGGATCAGCCACTACACGCAGGAGCGGAATAAACTACTTGAGGAGATGCGTAAGAATCCGCTTCACTACTCGAAGGAGCGAAATATGCGCTTAAAAGAACTTCAGGCAAACATGGAAGAGGCTGAGACCGAGTGGTGTTCCCTGCAGGAGAAGCTCGACCGGATCAAATCTTCCCGACACGCTTAGGTCTTGTATCCGTAATACCATCGGGCAGTGGTGCCTCCGATATTACGGACTGAATGATTCGCGCGGGCAGGGATGAAGGCCTCATCACCAGGTTCTAAAATTTTCTTATCGTCTCCTATCTCAAATTCGAGCTTTCCTTCTTTCACGTAAACCACTTCATCCACATCGTGAACGTAATCCTCCCACCTCTGTCCTGGAGGATCGACCCAGAGATCGCAGGAGAAACCCTTCTTAGTCCACTCTTTCGAAAGCTCTTCCTCTGTCTTTATTTTTTTCTTCATCGAGATTCTCAAGTACAACCCTCGCATTCCTCAGAAGCTGTTTTCTCCGTGCGCGCAGAATCGCTGTCCCTTGAAACTCTTTTTCATAGACGCCATTTGTTTGAATTTGAAGAAGTTTTAACAAATCAAGCTTTTCTCCAACGCCTGACTCAGGTTTAAACTCTGACCACTGGGTCTCCTTGGCCTTGGAGGTAAAGGGACATACTTCGAGGCAAATATCGCAGCCAAAGACCCATTCCCCTATGAGAGATCTTAAGGCGTCTGGAATTTCACTCTTGTGTTCGATTGTAAGATAAGCGATACACTTACGAGCATCGATTCCCCCTTCGAGCCGAATGGCTTCGGTGGGACATTCATCAATACAGATGCGGCATGTTCCGCAACTCCCGATAAAAGGAATGTCGGCTTCAAGCTCGAGATCTGTCACTAGCTCGGCTAAAAAAAGCCACGGTCCAAACTTTGGGCTTAGCAGCTGAGATTGTTTTCCGATAAAACCAAGCCCTGCTTTTTGGGCCAAAGAGCGTTCAAGCAAGGGTTTCGTGTCCACACAAGTCTCAGCTCGAATCTCACGTCCTGCTTTTTCGCTCAAGCGAATTTTGAATTCCTCAAGCCTTTTTCCAATGACCTTGTGATAATCTTTCCCCCAAGCGTATTTCGCCACTCTTCCCCTGATCCCAGATCCCCGATCCCTGGCTTCCGAATAATAGTTCACACCCATTACAATGACGCTCTTTGCTTCTGGAAAACTTTCCCAGAATCTCTTTGCGCGATCTCCAAAATTCTCGAGATATTTCATTTCGCCATGCTTACCTTCCCGAAGCCAATCTTTAAGCTTTGCTTCATCTTCAGAAAGAGGTTCAGCACGAGTGATTCCGCACGCGTCAAAACCTAAAGAGGCGGCCAATCGTTTGACATCCTGAGAAGATATCATGATGACTTTTCTTCCAATAACCTTCTTGCAAATTCTTGCTCCACTCGAGAAAGAAAAGCTTTAAAGAGGTGAAACTCTCTTCTCTCAAGACCTGCTTTTTTAAAGAGACGACTTAGATTGTTTAAAGTCCGTGTCAGAAGGTCATTCATTTCAACATCTTGATAATCCAAGGCCTCTAGAACGCGCCTGAAATCCGTCATTAGGTCACCCAGTTCGGCTTGAGTCGCGTAGTAACGTTCGGGCTTTCTTAAATTAAGCGTCGATTGAGGAGTCTGGCTAAAGATAAGAAAGGAGGCAATCGCTACAGCATGAGAAAGGTTAAGTGAAGCATGCTCTTGACTTGTCGGAAGGATTGCGGCGAGGTGACAGTATCGAAGCTCTTCATTTGAAAGGCCATTTTTCTCATTTCCAAAAAGTAGGGCCACTTGATGATCCGTTGCTGTTTCCATCACCTGAGGCAGGGCTTCTACAAAGGAGCGGGGTTCTCCCCTGGCATGGCCGCTCCGCCTCGTGAAACCGATAACAAGAACAGATTCTTTGATCGCATCTTGAAGAGAAGAAAAGACGGACGCCTGATCCAAAATTTCTTTTGCGTTCCATCCAAGCGAATAGGCCTCTTGTACTTGATGGGGAATGCAATCCACGAGGAGAAGTTTCGAGAGCCCAAAATTCTTCATGGCGCGAGCTGCCTGGCCGATATTGGCGGGGTTCTCAGCACGGACAAGGACGATTTGGATATTTTCTAAATTCATTCAGATATCCTCACGTGAAGGACAGAGATCATTGATCGCACAATGGGAACAATCGGGCTTCCTAGCAAAACAACGGACTCGGCCATGGTGAATAATAAGATGGGAGAATTCGGTCCATTCTTTTTCTGGAACAATCGGCATCAGATCAAACTCAATCTTAACAGGATCGGTGTTTTTCGTAAGTCCTAGTTTCTGGTTGATCCGAATCATATGGGTATCCACACAGAGGCCTGGTATTCCAAAGGCGTTTCCCAGGACTGCATTGGCTGTCTTCCTGCCAACACCAGGAAGTTTCACAAGCTCCTCCATTTTGTTGGGAACTTTTCCATCATGTTTGGCAACAATCTCTTTGGCGCAGGCAATGATGTTTCTCGCCTTGTTTTTATAAAAGCCTGTGGAGCGTATCTCCTCTTCAAAAGTCGCAGGATGAGCCTTGGCATAATCTTGGGCTGTTTTGTATTTCTTAAAAAGGTGCGGCGTCACTATATTCACCCGCTTGTCTGTACATTGGGCTGAGAGAATCACTGCTACAAGAAGCTCAAGTGGGTTTGAAGAATGGAGGGCACATTTTCCAGGTCCGTAGGCCTTGCCGAGCCTTGTAAGGATTTTCTTCACGCGAGATTTGAGATTCTTTCTCACCGTCTTCTCTTAAGAAATTTCTCCATTTCAGCGAGGGGCATGGTATTCACCACATCCTTTTTCTCAAGCCAACCCTTTCGTGCAATTCCAACCCCATAAGTCACATCCCGAAGCCCTTCAACAGAATGGGCGTCTGGATTAATGCTTAAACGGACTCCCTTCTTTTTTGCATAAGGACAGTAGCGCCAATCAAGATCGAGACGATGGGGGTTGGCGTTAAGCTCAATAGAAACTATCTTCTCCTTCGCGCCTTCGATGATCTTCGTAAGGTCAATGGAGTACCCCTCCCTCCCCAGAAGCAGCCTTCCTGTTGGATGCCCGACAAAGGTCAAGAATTTGGAATCCATGGCTCTGAGGACTCGGTTGGTTTGTTCCTTCTCAGAGAGATTAAATTGAGAATGAATGGACCCGATCACAAAATCAAACTCTTCGAGGATAGAGTCAGGATAATCGAGTTTTCCAGTGGCCAAGATATCCGACTCCGTTCCCCAGAAAATCCGAATCTTAGAATATTTCTTTGCGAGTTTATCGATCTCCTTGCGCTGCTCCTTAAGACGAGCGGGTTCAAGTCCTCTGGCATATTTTGCAGATTGGCTATGATCCGAGATGCCAACATATTCGAACCCCAAATCTTGAGCTGCCGCAATCATTTCTTCAAGGCTCGCCACACCGTCGCTATAAGTTGAGTGGACGTGAAAGACGCCTCGGATATCTTTTTCCTTCACGAGTTCGGGAAGTTCCCCCTTTCTCGCTGATTCAAGTTCTCCTTCTCCTTCCCTAAGCTCAGGCGGGATGTAATGAAACCCGAGTTTCTTAAAAATCTCTTCTTCGTCCTTACAAGGAATGAGCCGATTTCCTTTGAAGAGGCCGTACTCATTGATCTTGAAGCCCGCTTTCTTAGCGATGGTCCTCATCTCGACATTATGTTCTTTGGAACCTGTGAAGTAATAAAGGGCAAAGGGGAACTCTTTTTCTGAAACCGTTCGAAGATCACAATTCATTCCCGATTTGAGTGTGACACTTGATTTCGTGTCACCGTGAGCGATCGCGGTCTCTACCTGAGGATACTTCACGAATGCATCGTGGACCTTCTTTGAGTCCTTTGCTGTGACAAGGATATCAATATCTTTCACAATTTCCTTGTGGCGGCGGATTGATCCTGCGACTTCAATCCGTTCAATCCCTTTCTTCTTTTTAAGGTAGTCGACAAAGGCGTTGGCCTCCTTTTTTGCTGTGGCGATAAGAAATTGACCCGAAGATTTCTTGTGATGTTCAATCCCTTGAAGAATATTCTCTTGAGTCTTTGCCCCAAAACCTTCCAGATCAAGAAGCCGATTTTCCTTACACGCGTATTCAAGCTCTCCTACGGATTTGATTCCAAGCTGTTTATAGAGAATTTTGACCCGCTTCGGGCCGAGTCCCTGAATTTGAAGAATCTCGAAAAGTCCTTCGGGGAAGGATTTTCTGAGCTCTTCGTGATATTTCGACTTCCCCTTCTGAAAGAGCTCATGAACTGTCTCTGAAATGCCTGATCCTATCCCCTTGAGCTCCTCAAGCTTCCCTGTTTCGATGAGGGTCTTTAAATCTTCAGGCTGGCCTTCGAGGACACGGGCAGCGTTGTGGTAGGCCCTGATCTTAAAGGGGTTCTCGTCCTTGAGCTCAAGGAGAGTTCCAATCTCCTCAAGAATTTGAACCACTATCTCTTTAGCCATAGTAGGCATGAGTTTATTATATTGAGTTTGTGCTTGCTTTTGCAGAGGAAATTCCAGAGAATTTCTTTCTATACCCGACACGGCCACAAATTGTGATTTCAATGCCGTGTCGAGTATTACTCCGCGATTCATAGTTTGTGACATCGCGGAGTATAGTTTGTGACATCGCGGAGTATATATGGAAATCGTTGCCAAGGAAATTGACAGGTATATCGAGGGGCTCTACTCCAAGGAAGACCCCATCCTTCAAGAGATGGAAAGGCTGGGAAAGGTCCGCAATTTCCCGATCGTGGGTCCGCAGGTAGGCAGGGTCCTTTTTATCCTGGCTAAACTGGTCAATGCCAAACGGGTCTTCGAGATGGGTTCCGGTTTTGGCTATTCTGCCTACTGGTTTGCTAAGGCCCTTCCTATAAGAGGTATGGTTTATCAGACAGAAGCCTCCCCTCAAAATTCGGAGTTGGCAAAGGAATTCTTTACAAAAGCTGGCCTTCATAAGAAGACTGAATTTCTTGTTGGTGACGGTGTTAAACTCATTGACCAAGTGAAGGGGGAATTTGATATTATTTTCATTGATATCAACAAACTCGATTACCCTAAGGCTTTTGCCAAAGCCAAGAATCGGATTCGTAAAGGCGGACTCCTTTTGACGGACAATCTCCTTTGGTCAGGAGAGGTGCTTGAAGACACGGATGATCCTGATACCTGTGGAATCAAGGAATTTACACAGCTTCTTTTTAATGACTCTGCTTTCTTTGCAACGATTCTTCCGATCAGAGATGGAGTAGGAGTAGGATACAAACTATGATGCACGCTGTTTTCTTTAAAGAACATGGCGGTGTTGAAAAGCTTGAGTATGGGACTATTCTAAAGCCCTCCCCTGGTCCTAGCGAGGTACTCATTCAAGTAAAGGCTTGTGCGTTAAACCATCTCGACATATGGACACGGCAAGGAATCCCCGGGGTAAAAATTCAACTCCCCCATATCCTCGGCTGCGATATGAGCGGAGAAGTTGCAAAGTTGGGTCACGGTGTACGCGGTCTCGCGGTAGGGAAAAAGGTGGTGGTAGCACCGGGGATCAGCTGTGGAAGATGCCACTATTGCCGAACCGGTTGGGATAGCCTTTGCGAAGGATTCAGGATTTTAGGATTTCAGGTAAACGGCGGATACGCAGAATACGCTACGGTGCCGGCAAGAAACGTCTTCCCGATTTCCAAGGTCTGGACTTTTGAAGAATGGGCTTCCTTCCCGCTCGTTTTTCTCACCGCCTGGCATATGCTCGTCACACGTGCCAATCTCAAAAAAGGAGAATCGATCCTTATTCACGCGGCGGGAAGCGGAATCGGAAGCGCGGCAATCCAGATTGCCAAATACCTCGGCGCTCGAGTAATTGCCACGGTGGGAAGCGACGAGAAAATCAAACGTGCGAAAAGCCTGGGGGCGGATGAGGTCATTAACTACGAGACTAAAGATTTTTCTTTTGAGGTGAAACGATACACCCGCAATCGAGGAGTCGATGTCGTCTTCGAACATATTGGGCCCAAAACCTTTCAGAAAAGTATCGCTTCTCTGGTACGAAAAGGGCGCCTTGTCACTTGCGGGGTGACGAGCGGGCCTATGGTTAATATTGATTTAAGGTATCTTTATGTGAGACAGCTTACCCTTTTAGGCTCTTACGTGGGAGGGATGAAAGAGTTTAAGAAGGTTCTAAGTCTTGTGCAAAGGCGGAAACTCAAACCGGTCCTTGATAAAGTGTTCCCCCTCCGCGAAGCCCAAGAAGCCCAGAAGCGTATGCTCGAACGGCACAATTTTGGCAAAATTGTCCTCGTCCCCTAGTCCACGCCCTTCCTTCCGACTCTCTGGAATCAGGCTGATGTGCCAGGCTTCTCTCGCTTTTTCCATCATGGTCTTTGGTGTCAAAACTGCGGCGACAACACTTCCTCCTCTGGAAATTGTCTTCTTCAGGAGTTTTCTGGGAACCCTGATGATTGGACTCTTGATGATTCAAAAAAGAGTTTCTTTTCTTGGGAAACCAGAGGAACGGAAATTTCTCCTTCTGCGGGGAATTTCAGGGTTTCTTGCTCTTACCCTTCATTTCTATACGATTGCCCACCTTCCCTTGGGTACAGCGGTGATGCTGAATTATACGGCCATTATCTTCGTAGCCATCCTTGCAACCCTCTTCATTGGAGAACGCCCAGGGGTCTTCTTGATCTCAATGATTCTCATCTCCTTTGCAGGGGTTTACCTATTGGTTAAACCCGAGACTCAGCTTGCACCTGAGCAAGGCATTTCGGTTTTTATGGGTCTTCTCTCCGCTATCTTTGCAGCCATAGCTGTTCTTTCCATCCGTTTAGTGAAACAAAGAGAATCGCCTCTCACGGTCATTTTTTACTTTACCTTTATTGCCACCCTAGGCTCTCTCCTCTGCCTCCCCTTTGGATTCAAATGGCCAAGTTTGAAGGAATGGGTGGCGCTTTTGGTTATCGTGGTGGGGTCTTTTTATGGACAGATTTGGATGACGATCGCTTACCGAAGAGCGCCTGCATCGCTGGTAGCGCCCTTCGCCTATATCACACCCCTCGCATCTTTCTTATACGGTCTTCTCTTCTGGAAGGAAACGTTGACCCTCTCAAACCTTTGGGGAGTGCTATTGATTACCTTAGGCGGGATTTCTATTTCGATTTATGAAAGCAGGCGGATAAAACCTTCTTTTGCTTCGGCTTAGCGACTGATTTTAATGATTTGAAACCGTAGCTTGCCAGCGGGCACTTGAATCTCTGCCTTTTCTTTTTCGGCTTTTCCCAAAAGACCTTTGCCGATTGGTGAAGTAACAGAGATTTTTCCCTGATTGAAATCGGCTTCGTCCTGAGCGACAAGGGTGTAACGAACGGTTTCGCCTGTATCCAGATTTTTGAGTTCCAATATCGCACCCAGATAAGCTTTACCAGCGGGAATCTCACTGGTATCCACAACTCGCGCCTGGGAGAGTCTCAACTCAAGTTCTTGGATACGGGTCTCGAGCTGGCGCTTCGCTTCTTTGGCTGTCTCATATTCCGCATTCTCACGCAAATCGCCGAAGGCCCTGGCATGCTCAAGCTGGGCCGCCACCTCCCGTCTTTTTTTCGTCTTGAGAT
Organism: Candidatus Omnitrophota bacterium; assembly: GCA_016204125.1. Taxonomy (GTDB): domain Bacteria; phylum Omnitrophota; class Omnitrophia; order Omnitrophales; family JACQLI01; genus JACQLI01. The sequence continues at coordinate 4,269 of JACQLI010000035.1, read as the reverse complement.
GATTCAGTTCATGGAGAAGCTTCTCATATCCTTCTTTTGTCAAAGTAATCTTATCTGCCATTCGTACTCCTTTTATCCTCCAATGTATTTAGCGTAAACGCTTTTTGCCTCGGCCTCATCTTGGGTCCCTTGAATAATGGCCCTTCCATTTGGAAAGACCGTAATCTCATAAGGAGAAATGGAAGCCTTCAAAAGGTAATCATTGTATTTAACGGCACCTGATGGGGAAAGTTTGCGTGCTAAATTTTGGAAATTGATAGTCCCTTTTAGGTTTTGAAGAATCTGTACCGCATTGCGGCCACACAAAGTTACCGTACGTGAACCCCGTTCCCTGGTAAGATAGGGATAGTCTCTCATTTTACAGCCTGAGCAGAGCTCTTTGACAAAGGCTGACACCTCAAGTGCCTTCCATTCATTCTTCCAAAGATCAATTCTCCAGAGTCTCCGATCGGCTGATTCCTTCCTACCCGCCAGAATCTTGATCGTTTCCATGGCTTGAAAAGAAGCGATCCAGTGCGAAACGGGCGCCAAAATCCCTGTTACGTCACATGTTTCAAATTCTCCTGGTTTGGGGGCTTCTTCAAAAAGACAGCGAAGACATGGCCCTTCTCCTGGCAAAATGACATAAGCCAGTCCTCTTGTCCCCACTGCGCCGCCGTAAATCCAAGGTATCCTTCCGCGCAAAGAAAAATCGTTGATAAGAAAACGCGTCTCGAAATTGTCTGTGCCATCGACCACGAGCTGAACTTCCTTGAGGAGCTCATCGACGGTTTCCAGATTAAGATCAGCTGGAATGGCTTCGATCTTTATTTCTGAATTGATCTTTGAAAGCTTCCTCTCGGCAGCAACGGCTTTGGGAAGATTTTCTCTGACATCCTCCTCATCAAAAAGAACCTGACGCTGAAGATTGTTGAGATCGAGAAAATCACGGTCGATGAGTCTGAGTTTTCCAACGCCTGCGCGCGCAAGGAGATTCGCAGAGACAGAGCCTAATGCCCCAAGACCCACAATGGCTACGTGGGATTCAGAAATTCGCTTTTGACCCTCCTCGCCAATCTCGGGAAGGATGATTTGTCTTTGGTATCTGGAAAGATCTTTCAAGCGGCCACTTTATAGATAGGATGTTTTAGGAAACGAACTGGTAAGAGCTATCAACTAATGTGGGTTCGTAGCCAGCCTCTCGGATAAGGTGTTGGAGTTCATCTTCTGAAAGATCAATGGGCGTCTCAGAGCCAGCGTCATGGATGATCTTTTCATTAAGATTCGTGCCGCCCAAATCATCAACGCCAAACGAAAGGGAAACTTGGGCCATCTTAAGATCCGTGGTGGTCCAGTGCGCCTTGATATGGGGAATGTTATCAAACAGAAGTCTTGAGACAGAGCAAACCTTAAGATCGGTAAAGCCTCCTGGCTCGCCCAATTTCCCCATCGGAGTATTTTCTGCATTGTAGGAAAGAGGAATAAAGGAATAAAAACCATGCGTCTCGTCTTGAAGTTCACGAAGCCTTAAGACATGATCGATACGTTCTTCTATGGATTCGATATGGCCGTAAAGCATGGTAGCGTTCGTCCGAAGGCCTAACTCATGAGCAAGTCTATGGATAGCAAGCCACTCATCCGCTGTCACCTTATCGGGACAAAGCTTTCTGCGAACCCTTTCAGAAAATATTTCTGCAGCTCCGCCTGGGAGGCCATTAAGTCCAGCCTCTTTTAAAGTCGTCAAGACCTCGCGCCAGCCGAGCCCCGAACGTATGGATATATCATGAATCTCAGCTGCAGTAAGCGCCTTAATATAAATGGTCGGATGAATTTCTCGAATCATGCGAAACATATTGATGTAGTAATCGATTCCAAGATCAGGGTTGTGCCCGCCCACGATATGAACTTCGTTGATCCGCCATTTGGTAGTAGCCTCTCGGACACGATTCTGAATTTCCTCAAGAGAAAAGGTGTACCCCCCTGCCTCGCCAGGACGTCTCGCGAAGGCACAGAAAAGACACCTCGCTGTACAGACATTGGTGTGATTGAGGTGGAGATTAACCGAGTAAAAAACACGGTTGCCGTTGATACGGCGTCTTACAATCGATGCGAGGAAACCGAGCGTTGCAAGGTCATTGGTTTCATAGAGGCGGACGCCGTCTTCAAAACTCAGGCGTTCTCCAGCTTCGACCTTTTCATGAATATCAGAAAGAGATCCACAATCGAACAAATTACTTATTCTTGTCTTTTCTTGCATCGATTTCTTTAAAAAGTTCGTCCACGAGTTTCTTTTCATCAACTACGCGGTGCTGCTGGCCATCGATATAAATCATTCCCTTGTCCTTGCCGCCTGTGATTCCAAAATCAGATTCGTGTGCCTCGCCAGGTCCATTCACGACACAGCCTAGAACGGATATGGTGAGGGGATCCTTGAGTTCCATGGCCCGAGCTTCTACTTCTTCGGCAAGCTTGAAGACATCGACCTCGGCACGGCCACAACTTGGGCACGAGACAACGCGAGGGCCAAGGCGCCTGAGTCCCAAGGACTCAAGGATAAAACGTCCCACCTTCACTTCCTCAACAGGGTCAGCAGTTAAGGAAATCCGAATGGTATCGCCAATTCCTTCTTGAAGAAGAGTTCCGACACCGATTGCGTTGTAAACCGAGCCTCGGAGAAGAGTCCCTGCTTCGGTTACGCCAAGATGCAAAGGATAATCAAAGGTTTGGCTCGCCAACCGATAAGCAGCCACCATGGTCGGCACATCCGAGGCTTTCAAGGAAATTACGATATCGTGGAAATCAAGTTCTTCGAGAATGGAAACGTGACGCTTTGCGCTCTCAACCAAGGCTTCGGGCGTGGGGTGACCATATTTTTCGCGCAGATCTTTTTCTAGAGAACCAGCGTTGACGCCAATACGGATCGGGACTTTTCTTTCCTTCGCCTTCTTGACCACCTCCTCAATTCGGTCACGCGAGCCGATATTGCCTGGGTTTAAGCGAAGTTTGTCGACCCCTTCATCAAGGGCAATCAAGGCGAGTTTGTAATGGAAATGGATATCAGCAACGAGAGGGATCTTGATACGGCTTCTGATCTTACCCAGCGCTTTGGCGTCCTGCTCCTTAGGACATGCAACCCGAACAATTTCACACCCTGCTTCGGTTAATTTCTGGATTTGATCGACCGTGGCATCGACATCATGAGTTGGTGTCACACACATCGACTGGATACGAATCGGCGCATCACCGCCTACGGTGATACTACCTATCTTTACTTCGCGTGTCTTTCGACGAGAAATAGGAGGAAGTTCTCTAGCGCCCTCGTTCATGTAATTGCGATCATCCTCTCTATGGGAAGGAGCGCTCTCTTGGCGAGTTCTTCTGGCACCTTGACTTCATACTGAAGATTTTCAAGCGACTCCACCACCTTTTCCAAATTATTCATCTTCATGTAATGACAGAGAGCTTGAACACTTGCAGGATAAAACTTTTTCTCAGGATTTTCCCTTTTCATCCGATGGAGGATCCCCGTTTCTGTAGCAACGATAAACTCCTGAGCAGAGGATTCCTTAGCATACTTCGCCATCCCCTCTGTGGAGAGGATTCGATCGGCAAGGTGCATCGATTTGGTAAGGCAGCCGCACTCAGGATGCATGATAAATTCGGCCTTTGGATGTTCTTCGCGGAGTTTCTTGATCTCCTCAGATTGAATCAAGACGTGGCTGGGGCAGTATCCCCGCCACAATTCAATGTTAGAGCGGCCTGTTTGAGCCTTCACATATGAACCGAGATAAAAGTCAGGGATGAACAAAATCTCCTTATCCTCTGGAATGGCTCGAATCACTTTCTCAGCATTAGCTGAAGTACAGCAATAATCAGATTCTGCCTTGACCGCTGCAGATGTGTTCACATAGGCGACCACCACACCCTTGGGATGCTCCAGCTTCCAACGCTTTACATCTTCAGGACGAATCATATCCGCAAGGGAACAGCCTGCTTCCAAATCAGGAACCAAGATCTTTTTATCAGGACAAAGGATGGAGGTGGTCTCCGCCATAAAGTGGACACCGCAGAAAAGAATCACCTCGGCATCCGTTTCACGTGCCCAGCGCGCTAGGTTAAGCGAATCGCCAAGAAAATCGGCAATGTCTTGAATCTCGCCCACCTGATAGTTGTGGGCAACGATCACGGCCCGCCTTTCCTTCTTAAGGGCCTCGATTTCTTCCTGGATATTTCCGTAAATGATTTTTGCCATATGTTTCAAATTCCCCCTCACCTTAATCCTCTCCCCCT
>JACQLI010000038.1 GCA_016204125.1 Candidatus Omnitrophota bacterium | reverse complement strand
CCTTCTACCAGTCCCAATTTAATTGAGTGGCGATCTAGGATAGACCCTTCCGCGATCGCCTCGGTGGACGGTCGTTTCCTGACTCTAGAAAATAAAGCATCGGAGGCGTTACTAGGGGTGCCAGGCTGAGTCAGCATGGTCCCTACAGTAACGCCTCCGCTGCGTTTCCTGTACAATAGCGGGTAAGGAAGGAGGGGGTATGAAAGCGTATCGGGAGTATCTGTGGTTTGAGACGAAGAAGAGGCGGGAGTATATCAATATTACGCCCAAGGTTGAGGAGGTCGTAAAGAAAAGCGGGGTTCGGGAGGGCCTTGCCCTCGTCAATGCCATGCACATTACCGCAAGCATCTATATCAATGACGACGAGTCTGGTCTCATTCAGGACTTTGACCAGTTCCTAGAGAAGGTTGCTCCCTATGATCCCAAGGGTTATCGCCACCATCAAACGGGTGAGGACAATGGAGATGCTCATCTTAAGCGGCAACTTTTCGGGAGAGAGACCGTTGTGGCGATTACCGAAGGAAAACTTGATTTCGGACCGTGGGAGCAAATCTTCTACGCCGAATTCGACGGCCGCAGGAGAAAGCGCGTCCTTGTAAAAGTGATCGGAGAGTAAAGATTCTTCTAAACGTACTTGGGTCCAGGCTGCTGCCAGACGTATTCTGGCTCGAGCATGGGGGCTTTTCGATCCACTGGAAAATCAAAAGGACAGGTGACGACATCGATCACGCCCGCCCCAAAGCGAACAAGACCTTCACCAATCCCTTTCGCGAGTCCAATTGTCCACCCGACAAGGAGATTCTTTTCCTCGGTCGTGTTGTGAATATTTCTCGCGATTTCGACAGGCGAGGAAATGATATTGAGGCCGCCGCGCTTTAGCTTGTCAACCCAACTGTAACTCTTGACCTCTGTCTGCCCCCACGCTAAACCCGAGAAGCCTTGTAGAATGAACAAAAACAAAAATCCCATTGGAATAAGCCGTTTTTTCATCGTCAAACCCTCCCTTTGTTAGGTTCTGAACCCATTCTGAGTTACGGTTTTTTTGGAAAAATCTTGAGCCGTTAGATTAGCGAACCTAGCCAAACTTGGCGGCAAGAATGAAGTCGTTCTCAGAGAGGCCCTTGATGGCGTGGGTTGAAAGCTCAACATTCACTCGGCTATAGCCAATCTTAAGGTCGGGGTGATGATTCTCTTGTTCGGCAATCTCGGCAATTCGGTTGAAGAAAGCGATCACCTCTCTGAAGTTCTTGAATTTATATTCTTTTCGGATCGCTTTTCCATCCTCCGCAAGACTCCAACCGCTAAGTGCTGATAACAGATTCTCAGCTTCCTTTTGCCCGAAGGGCTGCACTCCCCCTTCACAAGGCTTACAACGCTTTTGCGCTAACTCCTCTTTCGATACTGGCATTCTGTAATCCTCTTGTTATGAGCCTCGCAGCGCTTCTTCCTCTTTCTTCTTTCGTTTTTTCTCGTAAAGAACCTTATCCGCATGGACCACAAGCTCTTCAAGAGAAGACTCGTTATTTGGATCATAACAGGAGCAGCCCACACTCAATGAGAGTTTATACCTTTGATTGCCCTCACCATTATGTTCCAGTGTCCTCTGAAGAAGACGATCCACCAATATTCCCACATTTCTTTCATCGGCATCAATGGCAAGGACAACGAACTCATCTCCACCATACCGCGCAAGGATATCCGAAGAACGAAAGGTCCTCTTCATGAGTGTAGCAACCATGAATAAGGCCTGGTCACCTTCTGAATGTCCAAATGTGTCATTGATTTTTTTGAGTCCGTCGAGATCAGCCAAAATTATTGAGAAGGAGCTTTTTCTCCGTCTCGCTAATTTTAAACATTGTTCTGCATGAGTAAGGAACCCGCGTCGATTGTAAAGTCCCGTGAGTTCATCCGTAAGGGAGAGTTCGCGAAGCTCGAGACGCATTCGGTTGCGCTCGATAGCGTAACGGATAATTCGCGCAAGCATTTTGCTGTCTACTTCCTGCTTCAGGAAATAATCCTGAGCTCCCTGGCGAACCGCTTCGATGGCAACCGTGTCATCTGGAAGGCCGCTTAGGACAATAATGGGCACGTCGGGAGCTTGCGAATGGAATTGATTGAAGGTATCCAATCCTTGAGAATCGGGAAGGGAAAGATCGAGCAACGCAATGTCAACTCCGCCCTTGGAAATACGCGCAAGCCCCCTTTCGATTCTCTCCGCACATTCGACCTCCACCTTCATGCGGGATTCGTCAATTTCGTAAAGTATCTTTTGCAGAAGGAGGATATCGTCTGGGTCATCTTCAATCAGTAGAACCTTAACCCGTTCGCTACTCATGGAGTTTCGTTGCGCATGCCCTCCCTCACAACCTATTTTATCGGCAACACCACAGTAAAAGTAGCTCCTTTTTCAGGGCTTGATTGTTCCGTTAGTTATTTGGGTCTCCAGCGCAGCGTAAAGAAGATCTAGACCCTGTCGCATCTTAGCAGAAATCAGAATGCCCTGAGGATACACCTCCTGAATAGGTTTGAGTTCTTCCTGTGAAACAAGATCCATCTTGTTTAATGCAAGAAGCGTGGGTTTCTCGAAGGCTCCAATTTCTTGAAGCACCTCCTCAACAGAAGTTTTCTGATCGCGTGCAAAGGGATGAGAAATGTCGAGGACGTGAATCAGACAGTCCGCTTCTGTGACCTCTTCGAGTGTAGACTTAAAGGCCTCGATAAGCCCATGAGGGAGACTCTTTAAAAAACCAACTGTGTCGGTGAACAGGATGTCACGTCGACCGTTCCTTTGGGAAATTCGCGTCATGGGATCCAATGTGGCGAAAAGTTTATCCTCCACAAATGCACGGGCTCCTGTGAGCGCATTTAGGAGAGTGGATTTGCCTGCATTGGTGTAACCCACAATCGCTACCGATGAAAAAGCCTTTCGGTCTCTCCCCTTCCTGACGAGGCTTCGATGACGCCCCACCTTTTCCAGTTCTTTTTTAAGTCTTCCGATCCTTTCGCGGATCCTTCGGCGGTCGACTTCAAGTTTTTGTTCCCCTGGACCGCGTGTCCCGATCCCGCCTCCAAGACGGGAGAGAATGGTTCCGTGTCCCACGAGACGTGGCAAGAGGTAACCCAGTTGGGCTACTTCTACTTGGAGTTTTCCTTCGCGCGATTGGGCTCGGCGGGCAAAAATATCAAGGATAAGCCCCGTTCTGTCAACAGCACGGACTCCGACAAATTCTTCGATGTTTCTAGCTTGAACAGGACTCAAGTCGACATTGAAAATCATAAGGGCTGCCTTTTCCTTTCCCACTCTTTCACGGATTTCGGCAAGTTTGCCCTCACGAATAAGATGGCTGGGGCTAGGCCGCTCGAGATGCGCTTCGGTGGCTCCTACAACCTCACCACCAGCAGAAAGCGTCAGCTCCTTAATTTCCTCATAGCTTTCCCTTAAGAAACTCTTATCCTTTCCAGGCGGTTGGACAATGACTAGGAAAGCTCGCTCAGCCATAGTTTTGTTTCCCTTACAATTTTATCACAGATTGGTGATATCCCTTCGCCCTCAGGCCAGGAGATCCAGCGGATCTCTTTCTGCCTCCGAAGCCACGTAAGCTGTCTTTTGGCAAAATGCCGTGTCTTTTTTTGAATCAATAAGCTCAGCTCCCCCCATGTGGATTTGGTCTCGTGTCTCAAATAATCTAAAACTTCTTGGTACCCCAAGGCCCCCCTTGCGGTTCGGGAAAACCCTTTTTTCTTAATGCGTTTTACCTCCTCGATCAATCCTTTTCTGAACATCTTTTCCACACGGCTGTTGATCCTTTCATAAAGATTCACACGATCCCGCTGGATGCCGATGATACGGACTGAATATCCTAGATCTTCCAGAGACTCCCTTTTTTGATACCACTCCGATGGTGTTTTTCCTGAAAGCTTGATAATTTCAAGAGCTCTTATGACTCTCCTTCGGTCGTTGGGATGAATCCTTCCTGCCTGTGCTGAATCCAATGATTTAAGCCTGCGATAAAGAAAAGGAAGACCTTTTTTATCAGCCTCTCTGTTTAACTGAGCCCGCAATTTTGGATTTCCTGCAGGGTGGCGAGAAAGCCCCTTCCAAATCGCATCCACGTAGAGCCCGCTCCCCCCAACCAAAAGAGGAATGCGGCCTCGTTTGAGGATTTGTTCGATCGTCTCAAGAGCAAGTTTGCGGTGCAGGTGAACCGAATAGTTTTTTCTGGGTGAGACAATATCAATTAAGTGGTGGGGAATCTTTCGGCGATCCGCCTCGGCTGGCTTCGCAGTGCCTATGTCCATCCCCTTATAAACCAACATCGAGTCGGCTGAAATAATCTCACAGCCCAAGCGCTTCGCAAGACAAAGTGAAAGCTCGGTCTTGCCGCTTCCAGTTGGTCCGACAAGGAAAAGGACAGTTTTTTTGGGGACTTTCACATCTTCTCTGGATGAGAGACGCCGAGTGTTGTGAGGCCGTTTCGAAGAACGATGCGCACTCCGTCCACCAAAAGGAGACGGGCCTTTGTCAATTCTTCGTCCTCGGTAACCACTCGGTGCAGGGCGTAGAACTTGTGAAACTGAGCAGCCAGTTCCCGCAGGTAATCCACCACTCGGTAGGGTTCGAGTGCCTGCGCGGATTGGATCAATACGTCAGGATATTCTTGAAGTTTCTTAATCAGGTCGAGTTCTTCGGCTTCTCCTAACCTCTCCAAATTGCAGTGCGAGTCCACCTTTTTCTTAGCAAAGTCGAGGATGCTTGAGATCCTGGCATAGGCATATTGCAGATAATAGACGGGGTTTTCATCGGACTGTTCCTTCGCAAGATCCAAGTCAAAATCAAGATGGCTTTCGATTCGACGCAGAAGGAAAAAGAAACGGGTCGCATCCACACCCACTTCGTCAATCAGTTCTCTGAGTGTGACAAATTCACCAGCTCGGGTTGACATTCTAACAGGCTCCCCCTTACGGTAGAGAGTGGTCAATTGAACGATGCGGATATCCACCTCTTTAGGATCATGACCCAATGCCTGACAGGCAGCCTTCAGGCGCAGGATGTAGCCATGATGATCAGGCCCCCAAAGATTGATCAGCCAATTGAATCCACGTTCAAACTTATAGCGGTGATAGGCAATGTCAGGAGCAAGGTAGGTGTATTCTCCCGACGACTTTTTCACGACCCGATCCTTGTCATCGCCGAAAGCGGTGGAACGAAACCATAAAGCGCCTTCACTCTCGTAAAGAAAATTGCAGTCCTTTAGAAAATGGAGCGCCCTCTCGACGGACGCCTTTTCGTAAAGAGAACTTTCTTTGAAGTAATGGTCAAAAGCTACCCGCATGTCAGCAAGATCCTTTTTGATTCCTTCCATGATCTCACTGGCAGCAAACTGCCTGCAAAAATCGATCGCTTTCTCAGCTTTCTCCTTGAGAAGGCTCTCCTTTTTCGCTTGAATGAGTCTGGCTGCAATATCCTTCAAATACTCCCCCTGATAACCTTCTTCAGGTAAAGGTGTCGGCGTACCGAGGGCTTCCTTGTATCTTGCCCAAAGGCTTGCTCCCAACAGGTTCATCTGTCTACCTGCATCGTTCAAATAATATTCCGTGTTTATCTCATGTCCCGTTGCCTGAAGAATCCTGGCGATCGAATCGCCCACTGCAGCTTGCCTGCCGTGAGCAATGGTGAGCGGTCCTGTCGGGTTGGCACTTACAAATTCAATCAGGACCTTTTTACCTTTTCCGAAATCACTTTTCCCGAAATGGGAATCCTTTTTGTGGATCTCGACTAAAGCTTCTGTCAGGCGGGCTGCTGGAAGAAAAAAATTGATGAAGCCCTGACCCGCGACTTCACATCTCTCGACAAGCTTTCCTTTCCCTCCTTCCACTTCTTTCTCCAGGAAAAGAACGAGATCATCTGCAACCTGGGCGGGTTTTTCTTTGACAAGTTTGGCTAGTTTGAAGGCTAAAGGAGTTGACAAATCTCCATGAGAAGGATCTTTGGATGGGATGAGTTCGATCTCAAAATCTTTGGGGAGGGATACACCCTTCTTATGGGTGTACTTTTCTAAAACTTGCTGAAGCGTATCGCGAAGTGCATCCTTCATGCACGGATTTGTGGAGCATTTCCCCAGAGCCGTTCGAGGCCGTAAAAATCTCTCAGTTCCCGATAAAAAACATGCACAATTATAGATCCGTAATCAAGGAGAACCCACCGCCCCTCGCTCATTCCTTCGGTATGCCAGACACGGATCTTGTGCTTTTCCAACTCGTCTTGAATGTTCTGGGCGATGGCCCTCACGTGGCGGTCTGAGTTTCCATGAGCAATCATGAAATAATGAGCCACTGAGGTAAGTCTTGAGACGTCAAGAACAACAGGCTCGACCGCTTGTTTGGCGTCAGCGGCCTCGAGGGCTAAAAGGGCGATTCGTTTTGGATGCAAAGAAAGCTAGCTAAACTTCCGAATCGTTTCCTAATTCACAAGTACTACTTATTACCAAGAATACGACAAAGCGTGGTACCGCAGGCGGGGCATTTCCCTTTCATGGCACGACGACCATTTTTAAGGGTTTCTTCCTTACCATTTTGCATAGCGACCTTCTTGCGACATTTTACACAGTAGGCTTCCACAATTGTCCCCCTTTCTAATTGGGTACTGCAGTTCTGAATTATAACACCCTACTTTAACCTGTCAAAGCGCTTGATTTGACCCACGTCTAATATCGACTTGAGCACTTTCAAGCTTAAGGAGTCGCTTTTTTAAGGAGAGCCCCTTAGAGAACCCTCCCAATCCCCCATTTTTGGCCACAATTCGATGACAAGGGATGACAAAGGGAAGTCTATTGAGATGGAGAACCCTTCCGACATAACGGGCCGCCCGAGCCTTTCCAGCTTTTTTCGCCAAGGACTGGTAACTTTCCGTTCTTCCCCAGGGAATTCTTCTAAGTTCTTGCAACACCCTTTTATCAAACGTCCGATAACCCCTCCAGTCTACAGGAAACCGCGCAAAGTCTTTCTTTTTTCCAGATAGAAATGAGCGAATCGAAACAGCTGATTTTTTTAAAAGCGATTCGATTCCGGACGGAAGCTTCTTGGTTTCTAAAGTAAAATCGCCTACCTTCTTCTTGGGACCATCCAGGGCATAGAGTCCCTTTTGAGTGGCAGAAAGACTCAGCCAGCCAATTGGGCTTTTAAACGGATAGTGGTAGATGGTGTGCTCTTGCAACCGCTTCATTGACAAGTTTTCCCCGAAAAACCTGAAGTCCCGTTCGAAGTTCCGACGATTTTTGAATCGCTTCTTCTCCGTTTTGGGCAAGTAAAAGAGTGTAAGGAAGCGTAACGCGTTCAATCGCCTCGGAAGCTCCTTTTCCGCAAAGCGAGGGTGTATTCGTAACTCCAAACCTTAAGTTTCCAAAATCATCAAGATAAAGCGGATTATCGTAAGTTGTCGAATGCGTTCCTGGAAAGTTTCCTCCCTGGTCAACTGCAATATCCAAGATAATCTTGGGTTTGCCACTTGTCAACCTCTGAAGATCCCTGTGAGATAAAACGAGTGGCGCTCTCTCGCCCGCCACATGGACACAACCGATCCAGCTATCCGCTTCCTTCAGGCTGGCCTGAAAATTGTCTTCCAATCCCCAGACTCGAAAACGAGAACCATAAGAATGGAATTCCTTCTGAAGCGTTTCTCGTTTCTCTCTTTTTTTCTCGACAAGATCGACTTCGCCTCCCATTTCAAGAAGAGTCGTCGCCGCGTTTCGACCCACAGCCCCTCCTCCAAAAACAATAGTCTTGCCAGGAGGAAGATTTTTGGGAAAGTCAGGATATTTCATCGCAAGTTCTTCTAACTCCTTGAAAAACTCTTTGGAGTAGACAACGCTTCCCTTCTGGATGCTAACAGACTTTCGGAAGAAACCTGCAAAGTAAGCCGCCAGGGTGCCTGCGATTTCACTCATCGGTTCAAGACAGATTGTCCGACCCTCCTTCTCCATGGTCTCCAAACCAATAGCTGTTACTTTTCGATCAATGAGAGTTTTAATAAGATTGGCATTTTCAGGAGAGGCCAGATGAAGGAATGCAAAAAGAACGTGATGGGGGCTTAAATAAGCAAGTTCAGACGAATAAGGTTCCTTGACCTTCTTGATTAGATTGGCTCTCTGATAAAGCTCGCTAGCGTCAACGATAATCTCAGCGCCTAGCTCTTTATATTTTTCGTCTGAGAAACCTGATGCTTGGCCCGCCCCTTTTTCAACGAGAACATGAATTTTTGAGTCTATCAGCCGTTTCACACCACGAGGAGTAAGACCCACACGTTTCTCCCGAGGTTTGATTTCGCGGGGAATCCCGACAACCAACGATTCGCTCATCCCATGAAACGGTTCGTAATTGGCATCCTGCGGCCGAACCAAGCTTTTTGAGTCACGCGGAGAATAGGTGGGGCTTGACGACGTTTGTATTCATTGTGATCAACGCGATTGATCGCATCGGTAATGACTTCCAAAGACACTTTTTGAGGCATTAGAACTTTTAAGATTTCTTCACGTGTTAGATTTTTTTCAATATAAAGCTTCAAAATCTCGTCAAGGATCTCGTAAGGAGGAAGACTGTCTTGATCTTTTTGATTGGGACGAAGTTCTGCGGAGGGCGGCTTCTCGATGGAAGCCTGAGGGATTACGGGTTTGATTTGGTTGCGGTAGCGCGCGAGGCGATAGACATCCGTTTTATAAACATCTCCCAAAACACAAAGTCCGCCTGCCATGTCCCCATAAAGCGTGCAATACCCCATCGCAAGCTCAGACTTGTTGCCTGTGGTAAGAACAAGCCTTCCTTCTTCATTGGAAATATACATCAGTTCTAGTCCGCGTAGCCTCGCCTGTAAATTCTCCATGGTGAGGGTAATCTCCCCCTCACCCTTCCCTCTCCCCAGTATGGGGAGAGGGTTGGGGTGAGGGGAGTGTCTCTCCTCTTGATAATAATGCAGTAGGGCATTATATTTTTCTTTGATCGGGTAGACACGAAACTCTATCCCTAAATTCTTGGCAAGTTCTTCAGAATCCTTCCAACTCCCCTCAGAAGAATAAACCCCTGGCATGGTTACGCCAAGTACGCGATCTGATCCAAGGGCATCACAAGCAAGGGTGGCGGTGAGGGCCGAATCAATTCCTCCGCTTAAACCGATCACGACGCTCTTAAACTTATTTTTTGTAACATAGTCTCTCACCCCAAGAACAAGGGCTTGATAAATCTCAGACGGTTCACCCACAGATGCTGGCAGGGGTACAGTTTTGGGGTTCTTTTCCTTCAGATCCCAGTCGTAGACAAAAAGTCCTTCTTCAAAGGCTGGCGCTCGGAAGAGCACTCTCCCTTTTCTGTCCACAACGAGGCTCCGTCCGTCAAAAATCAAATCATCTTGGCTGCCGATTTGATTCACATAAATGATCGAGAAGCCGTATCTTTTTGACTGGCGCTTCAAAAGTTCATCCCTGAGCCTTGCCTTCTCCTTGTGATAAGGCGAGGCATTGATGGCCACGACGATCTGAGCTCGGTTACGGGAGAGGCTCTGTAAGGGCTTAATCGAATACTGCTGATCCCAAATGTCTTCACAAATCGCCGTTCCCAGACGGATCCCTCTCCAGGAAAGGGTTTTGTGTCCTTCGCCTGGTTCAAAGAAAATTTCTTCGAGAAAGACATCGTAAGTGGGTAGGAGGCTCTTGTATTGGCGAAGTCTGACCTTTCCTTTCTCAATCCAAGCCAGAGCATTTCGGCTCTTGGTACTCCCTTGAGGCCCGTGATCGATATACCCAACGACCACAGAGACCTTCAATCTGCGGGTAGCTTTTGCGATTGTCTCGAGAGAGTGAAGATTTTCCCGAATAAAACTCTTCTTAATAGCAAGATCCCAGACTGGGTATCCTGAAATGGCGAGTTCGGGGAAAATAGCAAGGTCACACCCCTTCTTCTCAGCCTCTTCAATGAAGGCGAGGATCTTGGCGAGATTTCCCGAAAAATCACCCACCGTTGGGTTGATCTGTCCTAGACCTACTCGAATTTTTGTCATGGGATAAAACTATTTCTGGACCGGAGGCGATTTGAACGCCCGACCTCTTCCGTGCGAGG
>JACQLI010000031.1 GCA_016204125.1 Candidatus Omnitrophota bacterium | reverse complement strand
ATGTCCAAGCCGATGCTTGTTACCTTACCCTTTGTCCTCCTTCTCCTGGACTACTGGCCCCTCAAACGACCCCTTAAGATCAACCTCATTACAGAGAAGATACCTTTCTTTATTCTTTCTATCTTATCGAGTGTGGTGACATCGCGCGTGCAGACAGTTATCTCGCTCGAAAAATTACCCCCCTCAGTTCGGATTGGAAATTCTATTTTGTCCTACGTGTGTTATATCGCTAAGACGGTTTGGCCGCAGAACCTAGCTCCGTTTTATCCCTATACGGAAGGTAAACTTCAGGGGGAGGGGATCGTAGCAGCAGGACTGGCCTTGATTATCCTATCAATCTTGGTCTTGAAACTTCGTCGTCGACATCCCGCCATTGAAATAGGATGGTTTTGGTATCTTGGAACGCTCGTACCCGTAATCGGTATTGTGCAAGTAGGGGGACAGACGATGGCCGATCGATATACTTATATTCCATCGATTGGACTCTTTATGATGATCGCTTGGGGAGTGACTGGTCTGGCAGAAAGACTGCGTCGAAGGCAAATCTTTCTCACTGTGTCTTCAACGGCTATTTTGTTGGCGTTCGGAATAGTCACGTCTATTCAGTTGAGTTACTGGAAGAACAGTGAAAAATTATTCAGACGGGCAGTCGATGTGACTCGTAACAATTACATCATGCATAATAACTTGGGCAATGTCCTCACCATGCAAGGGAAAACAGACGAGGCTATTCAACACCTTACTGAGGCGCTTCGCATCAAGCCTTACTACACAGATGCCCACAACAATATGGGTCTTGCTTTGGAGGAACAAGGAAAAAGCGAAGAGGCCATTAAACATTTTGAGAAGGCGTTGCGAATCAGGCCTCAAGATGCAAAGGCACATAATAATCTAGGTAATGTCTTGCTTCAACAGGGAAAGAATGAAGAGGCGATTCAACATTTCCTCGAAGCTTTACGGGCCGATCCAGATTACGCAAATGTGCATTTCAATTTGGGCAATGCGCTTTTGGCTTTAGGAAAGATCGACGAAGCCATTCATCATTATTCTGAATCTTTGCGGATCACGCCTCAGAACGCGGAAGCCTACAATAACCTAGGAACCCTTATGGTGAGTCAGAAAAAGTTTGAAGAGGCCGTTCGGTATTACAATCAGGCATTGCAGATCCAGCCCGATTATGCAGAAGCCCATGGAAATCTTGGGTTTGCTCTTGCCGAACTGGGAAAGACAGAAGAAGCCTTACAACACTACAAACAGGCCCTAAGCCTCAAACCCGATTACGCCGAAGTTTACAACAATATGGGAAATGCCTTCTTTAAAATGGAGAAGTTGGAAGAGGCTATCATGCATTATAATGATGCGGTACGGTTTAGGCCTGATTACGTTGAAGCATATGTCAACTTGGGAAATGCCTTTTTAAAAAGCGGGAGATTGAAAGAGGCCATTCAGCACTATCAGGAGGCGCTTCGCATCAGACCTGATTTTATGCCAGCGAGTCATAATCTTGAAATAGCTCTTAAACAGACTCAGACAAAGGATCAAACATGAAATATCCTAGCTACAGACCCAGACGAATGAGGAGAAGCGAGGGACTTAGAAAGCTCCTGCGAGAGACCGAGTTTTCCTTGTCTTCTCTCATCATGCCCTACTTTGTGAAAGAAGAAGGACGGGGAAAAGACCCCATTGAGGCGATGCCAGGCCAATTCAGGTGGAGTCCCGATTCACTTCTGGAAGAACTCGAGGAGATTCAAGAGCTTGGTCTCGGATCTATTCTTCTTTTTGGACTTCCACAGGAAAAGGATGAAGTTGCCTCTCAAGCATTCGCTCAGAAGGGAGTTATTCAAGAAATAGTACGTCTCATAAAAAAGAATTTCCCCGAACTTATTGTAATCACTGACGTTTGCCTGTGTGGTTACACCGTTCATGGACATTGCGGCATCTTAAGCGATCAAGGCGAAATTGATAATGACGCATCACTAAAAATTTTGCAGAGAGTAGCCGTTTCTCACGCCGAGGCAGGTGCAGATATTGTAGCGCCAAGCGATATGATGGATGGCAGGGTGCGTGCGATCAGAGATGCCCTCGACGCCGCTGGTTTTAAATCAACTCCTATTTTGAGTTACGCAGCAAAGTACGCTTCTAGTTTCTATGGACCTTTCAGAGAAGCAGCGCACTCATCTCCGCTCTTTGGAGACCGCAAGAGTTATCAGATGGATCCCGCCAATCGTGAAGAAGCGATGCGAGAGATTCAAATGGATATCGAAGAAGGAGCTGATATTGTCATGGTGAAGCCTGCGCTCGCTTACCTCGACGTGATTCGTGATGCCAAGCAGAAGTTCCAATTTCCCCTTGCCGCTTATAATGTAAGCGGCGAATATTCCATGATAAAGGCCGCGGCCCAAGCAGGATGGCTTGACGAGAAAAAAGTGGTTTTTGAAATCCTCACCGCAATCCGCCGTGCAGGCGCGCAACTCGTTTTGACCTACCATGCTAAGGAAGTTTCTCAATGGTTAAAAGAAGCCCCCAATTCTAGCGCCCGAAATTTGAAGGTTTGAACCCCCTCAGGTAAATTTCCATATATGAACAAACCCAAGGAGCCCTTTTCGGTCCTTTTGGTCGATTCGGACGAAACCTTCTTTCCGCAGATCAAGGAAGAACTTACCCACGAGTCAGAACACCCTACCCATCTTGATATCAGTAAAACGGTTGCCGAAGCCATCGAAAAGATGCAGACAATCCACTATCACGTTATCTTGGCCAGCGACGATTTTCCGAATGGGGAAGATATATCGGATATCTTAAAAGATATGAATAGTAGAAAGGTTTCGACCCCGCTTATTGTGATGGTGCCTCAGGGGCAGGAGGCACGTGCCCATCGAGCCGTTAAGCGCGGCGCTACGGACTATTTGATTAAAAATGAACTGGGGCTTCGGAATCTTGCCCAGCGGCTGTGGGCTATCTACCGAAATTATGAACTTTCTGGGCATCACGAAGATCTCAAGACGCAGATTACGCATACGAATAGAAAGCTCATTGAAGTGAATGAGAAACTCCGCGAGCTTTCAATCCGTGATGAATTAACAGGTCTCTACAATCACCGCTACTTGCAAGAAAGACTGGTGGAGGAATTCACCCGCGCCGTTCGCTACAGCCACCCTTTGTCGTGTCTTTTTATCGATCTTGATTTATTCAGGAAAGTGAACGACTCACTGAGTCACACTGTGGGGGATGTGATTCTTAAAGAAGTGGCCGCTCTCCTTCTGGAAAGATGCCGATTGAGTGATCTTGTGGCGCGTTTCGGCGGGGAAGAATTCGTCATTTTTCTTCCCCATATCGATTACGAGGGAGCTTTTGAGCTGGCAGAGAGACTTCGCGAGGTGATCGCAGAACACACCTTTCTGGGTGATAGTCACAAGCTTTCATTGACGGTGAGTATCGGAGTCTCATGTTTTCCTGACGACCCCGTCAAACACAGGAGCGATCTCCTTAATTTTGCAGACCAGGCCCTTTTTCGCGCGAAGGCGGGAGGGAGGAATCTGGTTTCGCTTTATCGCGATGCCTTGCCCGCCCTTTCAGCGTTACTTCCTCACCTTAAAATCAGCGAAGAACAAATTCTAGATTTTCAGAGAAAACTTTCCAATATTCTCGACAATGCGAGGCGGAGTTACCTCGATGCGTCAAAAGCGATGATCATGGCGCTTGAGAGTAAAGATAGTTTCACAGCAGGCCATTCGGCAAGGGTAGCCAGTCTCTCACTTCAGATCGCGCGCGCCATGGACTTTTCACTCGATGAAGCAGAAATTGTGGAACATGCAGCCCTTCTTCATGACATTGGGAAAATCTGTATTTCCGATGAGATCCTTCTCAAGCCAGGCCAACTTACCCTTACCGAATACGAAGCCATGAAGCAGCACCCCTACTTTGGTTACCGTATTTTAAAACCGATCAAATTTCTTCAACGTGAAGCAACTTTTGTCCTTCATCATCACGAATGGTTCAATGGTGAGGGTTATCCTTGCAGACTGGCTGGGAATGAGATTCCGCTTGGATCAAGAATCATCTCCGTGGTTGACTCTTATGATACAATGCGCGTCGCTGGGGGTCGTTACAAGAAGACAATACCCGTAGAAACAGCGGTCAATGAGATCATTACCTGTACAGGCAGCCAGTTTGATCCAGAGGTTGTTCAGGCTTTTGTGCAAGTTCTTTTGATGCGAAAAGAGTTGGCCCCAGACAGTTACGATAAGAAACGTCTCGAGAAAGTTCTCGAGACCCACTCCTCTCACTAAAAAGTTCAAATTCAGATGGGAATTGAGCAATTTCCAGAAATCGAATCTTTCCAAAAGCTTCCCCGTCGTGTGATTGTCAAAGGCGGGAGTTCACGATTTGACCCCGCCGAAGGCGCTGAGCTTCGCGGCATCGTGATCAATAATACAGGCCATACGATTCAGGAAGTCTCCGTCAATCTCGTGGTTTTTGATGAAAGAGAAATGCCCCTTTTCAATACAAGCATAGCTCCTGACCCCGCTATCCTTCCGCAGGGGGCCATCGGGTCTTTCCTTTTTCGACTGAAGAATGTCCAAAGTGAGATTAAAAAATATTACCTCTACCCCTCGTGGAAATATGATGATAAAGAATAAAACAGAGATTCAAGCGCTCCTCGAAGAGAATCGAAAATTTCCTCCACCCGAATCTTTCAAAATGAAGGCCTGGGTCCGTGACGAAAAAATTTACGAAAAGGCAAAGGCCGATCCAAAAAAATATTGGGCCGAATGGGCCAAAGAACTTGATTGGTTCAAGCCGTGGGATAAAGTTCTCGAGTGGAAGCCGCCCTACGCGAAATGGTTCCTCGGCGGAAAAATCAATATCAGCTACAACTGTATTGATCGTCACCTCAAAGGTCTTCGTAAGAATAAGACTGCGATCCTTTGGGAGGGCGAACCTGGTGATACACGATCCCTCACGTACGAGGAACTCTCGAAGGAAGTTAATAAGTTCGCGAACGTTTTAAAATCACTCGGCGTCAAAAAAGGAGATCGAGTGGCACTTTACCTTCCCATGATTCCAGAACTTGCCATCGCTCTCCTCGGCTGTGCAAGAATTGGAGCCGTTCACTCGGTTGTCTTTGGCGGTTTCAGCGCCGAATCCCTTCGTGACCGAATCAATGACGCTCACGCCAAGATTCTCATCACAGCCAACATGGGCTGGCGCAGGGGCAATCCCCTTCCTCTCAAACAAGCAGCGAATGAGGCTTTGAAAGGAACACCTTCCATAGAGAAAGTCATCATTGTCAAACGAGGGGAATTTCCTATTGAATTCAAAGAAGGCCGAGATCTTTGGTGGCACGAACTCATGGCTAAGGCAAATTCCGTGTGTGAACCTGAAAAGATGGACGCTGAGGATATGCTCTTTATCCTTTATACCTCTGGCACAACAGGGAAACCAAAAGGAATCGTCCACACAACAGGTGGTTATCTCACAGGAGTTTACGCGACAACCAAGTGGGTCTTTGATCTCAAAGAGGATGATATTTATTGGTGCACCGCAGATATCGGCTGGGTGACAGGACACAGTTATGTGGTCTATGGCCCCCTTGCCAATGGCGCAACAGTGGTGATGTATGAAGGAGCCCCCGATTGGCCTGAGAAGGATCGATTCTGGAAGATGGTCGAGAAATATCGGGTCAGTATTTTTTACACGGCACCGACCGCGATTCGTGCTTTTATGAAATGGGGAACCGAATGGCCTAGAAAAGCCAATCTTTCATCACTCAGACTCCTTGGAACAGTGGGTGAGCCGATTAATCCTGAGGCTTGGACTTGGTATCACGAAAATATCGGCGGAGGAAGATGTCCCGTTGTGGATACGTGGTGGCAGACAGAAACGGGAATGATTATGATCACACCTCTTCCTGGTGTTACCACATTGAAACCAGGTTCTGCGACCCAACCCTTTCCTGGCGTTTCAGCAGATATTCTGAATGAAGAAGGGAAAAGTGTTCCCGTGGGTGGCGGTTACGCGGCTCTTACTCAACCGTGGCCCGCCATGCTTCGAACAATTTTCAATGATCCTGAACGTTATGAAAAAGAGTATTGGTCCAAGTGGAAGGGAAAGGTCTACTTCACAGGTGACGGCGCGAAGCGTGATGAAGAGGGTTATTTTTGGTTCCTCGGCCGAGTGGATGACGTTCTCAATGTGGCGGGCCATCGGATCGGAACCATGGAGGTTGAAAGTGCGCTTGTCGATCACCCCTCAGTTGCCGAATCTGCAGTAGTTGGAAAGAACCATGAGATCAAAGGGCAGGCCATTGCAGCCTTTGTCACTTTGAAAGAAGGTAAAAAGCCAAGCGCTGAACTGGAAACCGAATTAAAGGAGCATGTGGTCAAAAAAATCGGCGCCATCGCCCGCCCTGACAACATTATCTTCTCAGGGGATCTTCCCAAAACCCGATCGGGAAAAATCATGCGTCGGCTTCTACGCGATATTGCGGAGGGAAAGGCGCTTGGCGATACCACCACTCTCGCAGACCCTGCGGTAGTCGAAAGATTAAAAAACCAATACGAAGAGACCGAAAGCTAACTCACCTTTTCCTTGAATCTTTTCGCTGAAGCACAGAAGCATATCCCAGGTGGTGTCAATTCTCCTGTAAGAGCCTTCCGCGCTGTGGGAGGCGAACCTCTTTTTATCAAAAAAGGAAAAGGGGCCTACCTCTACGATTCAAACGGCCGCCGCTACCTCGATTTTTGTCTTTCATGGGGTCCTCTTATTTTGGGCCATGCCCCAAAAGGTCTTGTGAGGAGAGTCCAGAAGGCGAGTGAATCGGGAACAAGCTTTGGAGCGCCGACTGCCAATGAAGTGACTTTGGCAAAACTGATCAAACGCGCGTTCCCTTCGATCGAAAAAGTGAGGCTCGTCTCATCAGGCACAGAGGCGGTGATGAGCGCACTTCGGCTTGCAAGAGGCGTTACGGGCCGAAAGAAAATTCTCAAGATCGAAGGTGGATATCACGGTCACGCTGACTCACTTCTTGTAAAGGCAGGTTCAGGCGGCGCAACTCTCGGTGTCCCTGATTCGCTTGGAGTACCCGCAGAATTTGCCGAACTCACCTTCACGATTCCTTTTAACAACAGGAAGGCTCTCGAGAATATTTTCAAAAAAGAAGGAAGGAATCTTGCCGCCTTTATCTTAGAACCCGTTCCCGCCAATATGGGAGTCATTCCT
>JACQLI010000033.1 GCA_016204125.1 Candidatus Omnitrophota bacterium | reverse complement strand
GGCGAGTTCGTCAAGACTCTTGAGGTGAACCAGTTCGTCGGTAAACTTTTCAAAGGCGCGCGCCAGATCCCATCTCCTTCTTTGGAACAAATGATCAATCCTCGGCTGAACCAGGCTCACATAGGGAATGAAAAGAAGCGCGAGACCGAATGCAATCATGGCGAAGGACGTCCGATCAAGGCCCACCAACCATTCCTTTCCCATATAGGAGAGGATCACTACTGGAAGCGCAAAAAGTGCTGACGTGAAGGCCCACATGATCGTCTTATGAATAACTGTCTGAATATCCATCACGCGGTAACGGACAATGAGGTAGGCTACGATCAGCGTCCAAAAGAGAATGGAAAGGAAACCAAAGGGATAGAGCGCGATGGGGAAAAGTTTGGGTAAGTAATCCGCGGAGCCAGTGATGGAAATGAGGTAAGCGTAGGTAATCAGCCGAATCTGTTTTTTCTTTAAAGGGTCGGTCTCCCGCTTCGCCTGGGAGAAGAAATTGTAAAAAGCGGCGAGGAAGTATCCAAAGAAGAAGAAAAGAAAAATAATCCCTGCGATTCCGTATTTCGGATAATACCCCCAGAAATAGCTCTGGACGTAAGGCATCCCGTAAGGAGTAAAAATCGCAAGGCCGTAGAAGATGGGCGCCCCGATCCAGGCCCCATAGACCCAATATTTCTGCGTCTCATAACGTTTCAGCCAATGAACCGAAAAGGTGTAAACCGTGGGTGAAATGTAGGCCACACCGAGAAAGGTAACCGCACGGTACCAGAATAGGGCCGCGTCGGGGACTCTCGAGCAATAGACCATCGAAATCCCGTACTGCCAGAGATTCAGAGTGAGACAGAAAAGAAAAAAGGAGAGGTTAGTCGCCGACTTTTTATTCTGAAGATAGACAAAAAGCCCTGTCGCAAAAATAAGCGTACTGACTAGGACATTCGGGATGATGTAAGGGTTGAAATAATACGAGACGGGATTAACGATCTCTGACATTGGACCTGATCGAAAGGATATCCCTTTCTGACACCAGTCTATCTCCCCAGTAGAAAGGCGCTAATTTAAAGCCATGTTTCTCCCCTATCGTCTTGATCTCTTCGATTTTCTCAGGAGTGATATAGCCTTTGCCGCGGCTGAAATCCACATATTTATCCTCAAGGCTCAGCATGATCGCCTCGGCGAAACAACCGTAGAGAATATTCTTGGTTGGCAGTCCAATATCAAAACCCAAATCAAAAGGTGATGGGACAGCACAGAGCCCACCAGAAAAGCAGAAAATATCATTGCGGTAAGCAGTCATGTAGGAGGTATTTTTCGGATAGGCCACATCACAAATCACAGTACCTGGCTTAAAACTTTTGATGTCCACAAGAGATTTGGAGGAGCTTGCGCAGGCGATCACAATTTCAGCCCTCCTTACAGACTTGTTATTATCGGTGGAGACTTCTATTTTCGCTCTTCCCTCTTTTTGGAGTTTGCTTTTCCAATGATTCAAGTTTTCCTTATTCCTCCCTGTAATGATGATTCCTTTGACTTCTCTTGCCAAAACTTTCGCACAGGCGCTGCCGATATCTCCCGTTCCTCCAATGATCGTAACAGTCGCCTTCCCGATGTCAATTCCCATGAGATGCGAGGCCTTTCTTACTCCTTCCACTGCCATTGCCGCAGTGAAAGTATTCCCCGTCGTTAAAGGAATTTTGATCATAGTCCTGAGCTTCTCCGAAAATCTCTCTCCCACAATTGACGTGAATCCGCCGAGCGCGACAATCCCCGCACCCAATCTTTCACCAATGCGGCATCCTTCCACAACTTTTTGAAAGACCCTTTCTGGACTTGCATCGATCATGTCTGGAATGATCGGGCACATCACAAAATAGCCATGGATCGATTTGCCTGTGGCCGAACGAAATTCAGGAATGTCATAAGAATGGTAGGAAGGAGTCAGCTCAAAGAGCTTCAAGATAAAATCTTGCGTGACACATCTGAGATCAGGCTTAAAGAATCTGAAGATTCGAACCAGGTGATTGAAATTATAGGGATGTCCCATCACGACAAACCCAGTTGGCTTGACAAGAGAGCGCGGCGGCGCATGTCTGTAACGCTCGGTGAGGAATCGATTTTCCATTCCTTCAAGGATCAATTGAAAGTTCCTCGTCAATTTTTCCTGAAGGATATCCGCCACCACTTTCTCAACAATGGGAATACCCAATCTTGCCGTCACATCCACTGTCACTTCTGTTCCTTCACCGACACGCTGAAGCCTCCAGCTCCCTTTGAATTCCTCAAGGTCTCCTTCGATCAATTCAAAGTGAATGGTAAAATTGGCTAAGTCAAAGGTGTCCCTCTCCTTCCATTGAATGGGGAGCCCCTCGACCTCCACAAACCAATGTGTGACAGCTCCATGCCGGGAACGTTGGATGACCTGAGTCTTTTTTACATTGGGCATGAAGAGGGGGAAATCCTCAACCTTTGCAATCATGCGCAGCACTCGCCAAGGCTTGGCAGGAATAAATCTTTCTATGCGAAGCTGGATCAGCTCCGATGCTTTGGTTTTACTTAAAGTAGGGTTCATAGCCATTGTATATATCTCATCTAATTATCGACACTTACGCTCATTCTTTTATGAGCCTTTCCACCATGCGTTGGAGTTCAACGATAGAGGCGGGTTTCTCCAAAATTCCGTCAACGCCCATTTGCTCGACCCTTTTTACCAGGTTTCCCTCTTGAAATCCTGTAATCACAACTATCTTCGTCTTCACGCCTTCTTCTCGAGCCCTCCTGATAAATTCATCCCCATCCATCTTCTTCATTTTGAGGTCAAGGAGGATAAGATCAGGTTTCTCAGACTTTACAGCCTCAAGTCCTTCCGAACCATCGCCAGCCGTAACTACTTTGTAACCCCTTACCTCAAAATGACCTTTGATCATATCCAATATCGCTGGCTCATCATCAATGACCAATAGCTTGGGCATATTGACTAAATGATAGCCCATAGCTTAGGCTTTGTCAAAGCTAACCTATTTACAGACAATAGGTTACAGAATTCTCCCAGATTAAACTTTTATTAGGTATTTAAGAGATTTGGGTTGAAATGGTTACGGTTAATGCCGATACTGACGAGTGGGTTACACAATGACGAAAAAAAGGGTGCTCGTATATTCAGACCGTAAAGGGAGACAGGTCTTAATTGACGTGCTATCCCAACTGCCTATCGAGGCTCTTGTTCTTTCCTCAAGAAACGAATTTCTGAAAAAGGCAAAGGTTTCTAGGCCCGACCTCATCCTTATAGATTCCGATCGCCTTTTTAAAGACCGCACCCTCACTGAGTTGGGCATACCGTCTGCCATTGTTTCCCCCCAGAAAGAGCCAGCGGCCATTCTCAAAGCGAGGAAGCTAGGTGTAAGCGACTGTATTCTTTCTCCTTATAATACCCGTGAACTCATCGCCCACATCAATGCCCTTCTCTATAAAAAGACAAGAATCACATGTCTGGGTGGAGGAACGGGCCTTTTCACGCTTCTTTTTGGACTCAAAAGGATTCCTAATCTTCTTCTCACCTCTGTGGTAAGCATGAGTGATAGCGGCGGCTCATCAGGGAGGCTCCGCTCTTCGTTTGGCATTCTTCCCCCAGGTGATGTGAGGAGAAATCTCGTGGCCTTGTCTGACGCGCCTGAATTCATGAACCAGGTGATTCAGCACCGATTCAAGAAAGGAAAAGAGCTCAGGGATCACAGTTTTGGAAATTTATTTCTTACGGCGCTGGCAGAAATCAAAGGGTCAATGGCTGAGGCTGTCAGGGCAATGGGTGATGTTCTTAATATCCAAGGAATCGTCCTTCCCGCAACCAATACGCTGACAGATCTGGTTGCCCGTTTTGAAAACAGCAAGGTTGTATATGGAGAGGGTAAAATCGACCGTGCGGAGGAGCGCCATCCTGATTTGAGAATCATGGAGCTCTGGCATAGGCCAGAACCGAAATGTAACCCTGACGCCTATGCGTCCATTATGTTCTCAGACTACATTATCATTGGGCCAGGCGACCTTTACACAAGCGTCTGTGCCAATTTGTGCATACCTGGGATTCGGGACGCGATTCAAAAAACAGAAGCTAAGAAAATCTATCTCTCTAATCTCATGACCAAACCCGGCGAGACGGCCCACTATACAGCATATGATCACATCGCTGAGGTAATCAAATACATGGGCGGAGATTATCTCGATTACATCTTTCTTTCCAACACCAAATTTTCGAGAAAGCCGATTTCAGAGTACGCGAGGAAAGACCAAGAACCTGTCTTGGCAACGGGAATTGACCACATCCAAAAGATCACGAAGGCCCGAATCTTAGTCGCTGACTTGGCCAATCAGCAAGAGCTCGTCCGCCACGACAGTGAGAAGACCAGGATCGCGATCCAAAACCTCATTTCATAAATTCCGATCCTACTGATACACCTGCCGCCTGTGACCGACGTCAATAATCAAAACAAGCAATTCATGCTTGTGAACTCGGTAAATGATGCGGTAATCGCCCACGCGATAAGAGTACTTGCCTCTTAACTCACCTTTAAGAAGCTTGCCCTGGAAGGGATCCTTTTCAAGGTCGCTCAGGGCGTTTACAACACGTTGATAAAGCTGAGGTTCTCTGGCCGCCATGCGCTTTAAGACGTTTGTGGCATGGTCCGAGAGAACAAGTTTATAACTTTGCAAGTCTACTCTTAACCTCCTGCCAAGAATGGGTGCGACCTTTCCGAATATCTTCCTCGCCTTTCCGAATCCCCGCCATAGCTTCAGGATCAGCTAGAATATCCAGAGTTTCCATGAGGGCTTCGTAGTCTGCGACGCTCAATATCACCACTACTGGTTTTCCTCTCTTGGTAACGATGTAACGGTCTAACTTGGTATCCACGCGATCGATCACCTCTGGTAGAGCAGGACGGAGCTCCTTAAGGCTTAACGTGTTAATCATTGTGCACCTCCTGACATAAGTATACACTAGAGTGTACTCTTCTCCAAGCCTCAAGTCAGAAGGACGCGGCGGAGTTCTTCTTCAGTAGTTAACCCTTTCTCTACCTTTTTCTTACCTTCATCGAGCAGGCTTTCCATCCCATTACGGGAGCGTGTTTCGCGAAGGCTTTCCTCCAGTTCCATGAATTCATAAATGGCTGTGCGGCCGTAGTAACCGCTTCCATCGCATTTCTCACAAGGCACACATGATCTACGCACCAGTCTTTGGGCGATAACCGCTGCGAGTGAAGAAGAAACAAGATAGGGTTCGATTCCCATTTCATGGAGCCGCGTAACAGCTGAAGGCGCGTCATTCGTGTGAAGGGTGGATAAAACGAGGTGACCTGTTAAGGCAGCCCGAATCGCCACCTCGGCTGTCTCTGGATCGCGGATCTCCCCCACCATCAGGCAATCAGGGTCGTGACGCAGCATGGGACGAAGGGCCTTGGCAAAGGTGAAACCGATCTTTGGATTCACCTGTAATTGAATCACGCCCCGAAGTTTGTATTCAATAGGATCTTCGATCGTGATGATCTTACGCTCAACCGAATTGAGTTCTCTCAAGCAAGCATACAAGGTTGTGGTCTTGCCTGAGCCTGTAGGACCTGTTACGAGAATCATTCCGTGAGGTTTTCTAAGCTGGGAACGAATTTTTGCTAATGCCACTTCATCAAAGCCGAGATCCTCCAGATTAAGGATCTCAAGCGGTTTAAGGATTCGAATCGCAACGGCTTCGGCCGAAGCTGAAGGGAGGATGGATACGCGCAGGTCGAGCTCCTCATTTTTCCTCCTCACCCTAATCCTCCCATCCTGAGGAAGTCTCTTTTCGCCAATATCAAGGCCAGCCATGATCTTGACCCGAGAGACAATACTTGGGACAAGCACCCGAATCCTCTCAGAAACCCTGGCTTCCTTTAAGAGGCCGTCTACCCGATAGCGGATCCGAAAACTTTTCTCGAAAGGTTCGATATGAATGTCGGTCGCCCGTTCTTTAAGGGAATCCAGCAAGAGCTCGTTGACGAGTTTTGTGATGGTGGCTTCTTTTCCGTCCTGATCAATAAATTCAAAATCTAGAGATTCGTCTAACTTTTCCCTCTCTTGGGTAAGCTCCTCAATCACGCTGGCGCCAACACCATAAGCCTTGGCAATCCATTCCTCAATTTCGCTGCGTGAAGCTGAGATAAACTCAAGCTCTACCCCAAGAAGAATCCTCAGCTCTTCCCTTGCTTGATGCGTGAAGTTTTCTGGGGCAAGGACTTTTAGCACGCCCTCTTCCTTCGCGAGCGGTAAAACTGAGTAGCGCTCGGCAATCCTCGCAGGAAACTCGTCTAAGAGTTTCTTTGGAATCTCAGGGAGCGTTTTTTGCCAAGGTGATTTCATAAATAAGTCCCTTTATTTCATCATCTTGTCTAATGGAAAAACTTTCAATTTGAGTCAAAGGTTCTTTTTCCAGAAGATAATAAAAAAACCGAAGCAATTGCGTAATATCTCCTCCGAAAAGGAGGTAGAGGCGGCTCTCGCTCTCAGGTTCTATTTTTTCAAAGAGCACACTCTCCTTTTGCGAATAGTCGAGGAAAGTTTTTGTCCACTGGTCATGCGGTTTTTCCATCCGATCTTTGAACTTTCCCCACTCCTTTTCGTAATCAGCTTTGCGTGCGATAAGTTCCCACATAGAAGCCAAGACTTCATTTTTACTCTGAGATGCCCTTTCTTCTAACCTACGGTGAAGCTTAGAGTTAGCGCGGATAAATCCACCCACCTCAAATTCAAAATAATCGAGATTCAACCTCTTTCGAAGTCTCGTGTGTTCGAGTTTGACATCTCGAATAAAAGGAATCTCCTGTAAATTTTCAACGACGTCTGAGATCTCCCCATGAGAGGGGCTTTCCCCTTTAAAGATGAACTCGTCCTTCTCCATCTTGATCTGGCGAAATACAATTGAGCTTGGTACTTTCGTAGAAATTTCTTTTAAAAATTGAAGTATCCCGATCTTGGACAATTTCAACTCTTCAATCAACTGAAGCGTAGAGATGATTCGTTTGACCTCGTCCACCATTGGGGAAAGTTTTTGAATTTCACGATTGATTTTTTCTTCCCTCCACTTCAGAGCTTGCCAATGCGATGAAAAAGCCAGGCTTAGACTTCCCACAAAAACAAGGGAGATCAAAACCGTTTCCCTGATGAGATTTTTTCTTGCTCTCACTGAT
>JACQLI010000032.1 GCA_016204125.1 Candidatus Omnitrophota bacterium | reverse complement strand
TCAATCACTTCTTTAAGCGTAGGAAGCATACCTGCATGATGGTAGGCAATTCCTTGTTCAATCAATGGCCTCATATCTTCAGCCGATTTTTCCTGCCTTAAATCATAACGAGTGAGTAGTGTTTCATATAAGTTTAAGATTTCTTTCCGCTCTCCTTCAGTCAAAAAATCGAATTGCGCCGCTTCCCACGCTAAGAATTCAGCCCGTCTTCTGCCAAAGACGAAATAGATGATGGGAAGTCTTTTTTTCTCAATCAGATGGTTGAGGAGCGTGTCGAGTCGATTCGGTTTGGCACGCATTGGCCTGAAGCCGCGCCTCCTTTCTCTTTGACTCAGACGCCAATCGCTTCGATTGAAGTAACCCTCATGGCGCAGGCGCTCCTTGTCCTCCAGAATTCTTCCTTGGCACTGAAAAAGAAATTCGAGGGGCACAGGCCGATGATTCTCCTTCACCACTTGAATAGGCCTGTTGTGGATGGAGCGGATCCATTCAGCCAACTCATCCACATTAGGAACGGTAGCACTTAAGGAAAGGATCCTGATTTCGGGAGGAGTAAAGAGGAGCGCTTCTTCCCAGACCGTTCCACGTTCAGGGTCATCGAGATAATGCACTTCATCGAAGATAACCCAGCCAACTCTTCGAATTCGATCCGAGTCTTCGAAAAGTGAATTCCTATAAATTTCGGTTGTCATGATTAAGACAGGAGCTTGGGGATTGATGGAGACGTCTCCCGTAAGGATCCCCACTTCTTCACCATAACGGCCTCGGAAGTCGCGGTACTTCTGGTTGCTGAGGGCTTTGATAGGGGCGGTATAGATCACTCCTTCGTGCCGTGAAAGGGCTTTTTCTATCGCGGATTCGGCAATGAGAGTCTTTCCAGCCCCCGTAGGCGCGGAAACAAGAACCGACTCTCCTGCCTCAATCCAGGAAATCGCCTTTTCTTGAAAAGGATCTAAACGGATGGTCATAAATTTTTATGGTATTATATGTTTTTTAAAATGAAATGGCTTTTTAATCTCATGGTCACCTCACTCCTATTCTTTCCAGAAAAGGACTTTTACGCACTCCCCAAAGATTACGGTCTTAGCGAAGAGGAGGTCTTTTTTACAACACAGGACAGCGTGAAACTCCACGGATGGTTTTTTTCCGCCCCTCAATCCAAAGCCGTTCTTCTATTTTTTCATGGGAATGCGGGGAATATCTCGGGCAGGCTTCATAAAGCCAAAGGTTGGGTGGAGCGGGGAATTTCTGTCTTTCTTGTCGATTACCGAGGATACGGAAAAAGTGAGGGATCGATCAAGGAAGGGGAAGATCTTCTTGAAGATGCAAGGAGCGCCTTGAAATGGCTTGAGGAAAAAAAGGGGGCGAGCTCTCAGGAAATCATCCTTTACGGTGAATCGGTTGGATCTTACCCTGCAATCGCATTAGCCCGCGAGAAGAAATTTGCAGGGCTTGTCTTGGAAGCACCCTTTACCAACGTTCTCGAACTTGCGCGTAAACATTACTCATGGGTTCCTGACTTTCTTTTGAAAGATTTCCTGATGAGAAATGAAGACGCTATCCCACAGGTACAGGCCCCTGTCTTTATCCTCCACGGGGATCAAGACGAGATCTGCCCTGTTGAATTTGGAGGGAGGCTCTATGAACTCGCTCCTTCTCCCAAGGAATTCTACGTTGTCCAAGGAGGACACCACAACGACTTGCCAGACGTAGCTCGGGATCATTATTTTGAATACCCCTTTCGCTTCATATCCGAAGAAAATCACTATGAAAATTGAACTTGTTCAAGGCGATATAACTAAGCAAAAAGTTGACGCGATTGTTAACGCAGCGAACACAACCCTTTTAGGCGGCGGTGGCGTAGACGGAGCAATCCATCGGGCCGCAGGACTTGAGCTTCTTGAGGAATGTCGAAAATTAGGAGGTTGTCCAACAGGAGAAGCCAAAGTCACAAAGGGTTACAAGCTTCCCGCCAAGTTTGTGATTCATACTGTAGGCCCCGTTTGGCATGGCGGTACAAAGAGAGAAGATGATTTGCTCCGAAGTTGTTATAGGAATTCCCTTAGACTCGCCGAAGAATACGGCATGCGAACCGTTGCCTTTCCCTCCATCAGCACAGGGGCTTACCGATTCCCCATCGAACGGGCCTCTTCTATCGCTGTAGAGACAGTTCGAGAATGTCTTGAAACGTTCAAAAACATTGAAAAAGTAGTGTTTGTTTGCTTCTCAGAGGCCGATTATCAAATCTATAGGAAGATAATCGATTCCTTAAAACCTGCCAATCGATGAAAAGGATTGTCTTACTCGGATTTTTTCTATTGATGAGTCTGGGCTGTTCTGGAAGAGATTGGCTTGCGAAGTTTTATTTGGTGAAAGCTGAGGACCTTCACTTGAAGGCCTATTCCTTACGCCTCAAAAAGGTTCCTTATGAAGAGCGGCTCAAATATTACCGTCAGGCCTGTGGTTATTTTCAAAAGGCTTACCGTCTGAACCCGCGTGCTTTTACACTTTTCCGTATCGAATCTGCTGCCGAGTCTTGCTTGAGAGTAAAAAATACGGAAGGGGAAGAGGAGTTCAAAAGATTTCTCGAAGACTACGCGAAGGCCCACCCCACAGAAGTGGAATATGGAGATGCATTCCCTGCGATCAGCGCGGAGTGACCCTTAAAGCTCTGAGTCGCCGTACCAATCGACATCGTTTACCCAAGTGGGAAGTTTTTTCTTCTCGCCTGACCTGTGATAAATCTTTCCCGAGGGCTTGACGCGGGTTTCAGGTTTGATTTTCCACGTATGGCGAACCTTGGGTAAGGCGGGCTTCTTCTTTTTCACTTAAGGACCTTGATCATTTCCTCATGGATAAAGCCATTGGAGGCTACGGTTTGAAGAACGAGCTCATTTTTTAGGTTCCTTAAACTCAACGGCTTTCCTGAAAAATCACTTAACTTGCCTCCCGCCTCCTCGACGATTAGGTGGGCCGCAGCGATATCCCACGTCATCAGTTTGGATTCCCAGAATCCGTCGAAACGGCCGCATGCCACATAAGCTAAATCCAAAGCAGCCGCCCCTGTTCTTCGGATTCCCTGGACGAGGAACATGAAGGATTTAAAGATCGCCAGGTAATCGTCGGGATGTTCACGTCTGTCATAGGGAAAACCTGTGCTGAGGAGGCACTTGGCTAGAACAGGGTTCTGTGAAACAACGATCGGTAGACTATTGAGTGTAGCGCCGTGGCCCTTTTCTGCATAGAAGAGTTCGTCACGGAAAGGATCGTAGACTCCACCGAAAGTGACTTCTCCATGATCTTCAAAGGCAATGGAGATGCAGGCGATGGGGTAGGTGTGGGCGAAGTTGGTTGTTCCGTCAAGGGGATCAACAATCCATCGGTAAGGCGATTTACCGCGTGCAGGCGATTCTTCAGTGAGGATGGAGTGATCTGGAAATTGTTTGAGGATATTCCGAACAATCAATTCTTCTGATCGGTGGTCTGACTCCGTGACAAGGCTGAGTTCTGTTTTATGAGCCATGACCCGTCTCTCTAAAATCGTCTCCTTAAGGATAGAACCAGCCCCTTCGAGAGACTTCAAAAGTGTTGAACGAACCTTTTCACTATCCATTGGTATGTCTCAAGAGATCATTGATAGAAGCCATATTTTCTGTTAGTATGGGCCATTACTTAAGTTAAGGATAATATAAAAAGGAATTATAACACAAACCTACCTATGCCCTACCGCGTTACTTTAATCCCTGGCGACGGGATCGGTCCCGAGATTGCAGAGGCTACTCGAGCGGTTATCGATGCTACGGGTATACCCATCAGCTGGGATGTCCAGTCTGCTGGAATCGATATCATGGAAAAGGAAGGGACGCCCCTTCCTAATAGGGTTCTTGAATCGATCAGAAAAAGTGATGCCGCTATCAAGGCCCCCATAACCACCCCTGTTGGAACAGGATTTCGTTCTGTTAATGTCGCGCTTCGAAGAGAACTTGATCTCTACGCATGCCTCAGGCCCTGCAAATCATATGAGGGGGTAAGGTCGCGTTACCGCAAGATCAACCTCATCGTAGTCCGTGAAAACACAGAAGACCTCTATGCGGGAATCGAATTCCAAAAAGGCGCTGAGGAGACCAAGAAGATCATTCGTGAGATAGAGGCTCTTACTAAAAAGAAAATTCGTGAAGATTCAGGGATCAGCATCAAACCGATTTCTGTTACGGGAACCGAACGCATTGTCAAATTTGCCTTTGAATACGCCAAGAAATATGGGCGGAAAAAGGTAACTGCAGTCCACAAGGCCAACATTATGAAATTCACCGATGGACTTTTTCTTGAAGTGGCGCGCGAAGTAGCCAAACGTTATCCCGCGATCGAGTTTGAAGACCGCATTGTGGATAACATGTCGATGCAGCTTGTCCAGAACCCCGAAAACTATGACGTACTTGTCCTTTCCAATCTCTATGGCGACATTCTGTCAGACCTTTGTGCAGGGCTTATCGGCGGCCTAGGTGTTGCGCCAGGAGCCAATCTAGGGGACAAGCACGCACTCTTCGAAGCGGTTCACGGGTCAGCGCCCAAATACAAAGGTCAAAATAAAGTGAA
Organism: Candidatus Omnitrophota bacterium; assembly: GCA_016204125.1. GTDB lineage: Bacteria > Omnitrophota > Omnitrophia > Omnitrophales > JACQLI01 > JACQLI01. The sequence goes on along the minus strand of JACQLI010000032.1, from coordinate 19,270 downwards.
TCCTACGGCACTCCTGTTGTCAGGCGTTCTCATGCTTCGTCACCTGGGCGAGGAAGAGGCTGCCGATCGATTGGAGAATGCGATTGCTCAGGTCATTCGAGAAGGGAAGTATGTAACTTATGACCTTAAAGAAAACCGTAATGACCCTACCGCTGTGGGCACGCGCGAGATGGGAGAGGCCATCATCCGAGAGCTCAAGAAAGGGGCTCAAAAGGGAGCTCGGGTTTAGTGGCAAGACCCAAGGTGACTGTAGTGGGAGCGGGTTTTGTTGGCGCAACAACTGCCCAACGAATCGTTGAAAAGAATCTTGCAGACGTTGTCCTGACCGATATCGTCGAAGGCCTCCCCCAGGGCAAAGCACTCGATATGATGGAATCAGCGCCTGTCGAAGGATTCGACGCCAAGATCTCTGGAACAAACGACTACGCTGAGACAAAGGATTCCAATCTTATTGTCATTACAGCAGGCTTGGCCCGCAAACCTGGAATGAGTCGTGATGACCTCCTCCAACAAAATGCCCAGATTGTGAGGGATATTGTTACCGAAGTTGCGAAACATTCTCCCAAGGCGCTTATCCTTGTTGTCACCAATCCCCTGGATGTGATGGTCTACCTCACCTGGAAAAAATCAGGCTTTGAGACAAAACGGGTCTTTGGAATGGCGGGCGCACTTGACTCCGCTCGTTACAGCTACTTTATCTCAGAAGAGCTCCAATGCAAGCCGAGTGAAGTGGATGCAATGGTATTGGGAGGCCATGGGGATGAAATGGTTCCTGTACCCGAACACACCAAAGCAAAGGGGAAGCCCATCACCGAACTTCTTAAACGTGATCGGATCGAAGCGATCAACCAAAGAACACGAGACGGAGGTGCTGAAATCGTCAAGCATTTGAAAACAGGAAGCGCCTTTTATGCGCCAAGCTCATGCGTGGTCAGGATGGTGGAAAATATTCTCAAAGAAAAAGGCGAAATCATCCCTTCGTGTGCCTACTGCACGGGCCAATTTGGAATCAAAGACATCTACTGTGGTGTCCCTGTGCGATTTGACCGCTCAGGCGTCAAAGAAATTGTCGAGATCACGCTTACTTCAGAGGAAAAAAAGGCCCTCCAGACTTCAGCGGAACACGTCAGAGAAAACGTCGCAAAGCTCAGTCTATGAAGGATAGCTTCAAGGTCCGTGGCACTTTAAAAGTTGCCAACAAATCCTACACTCTTTTTTGTTTAGAAGCGCTCGAACGAGCCAAGCTTACCCAGATTTCTCGCCTTCCCTTTTCCATAAGAATCCTTCTGGAAAATTTGCTTCGGCATGAGGATGACCAAAATGTAAAGAAAGAGGATATCGAGGCGCTCGCCAAGTGGGATCCCAAGAAGAAGTCTGATAAGGAAATTGCTTTTACACCAGCCCGTGTTATCTTGCAGGATTTTACAGGAGTTCCCTGTGTTGTTGATCTTGCGGCCATGCGCGATGCAATCAAGGCATTGGGTGGCGACCCAAAAAAGATTAACCCCTTGCAGCCTGTTGACCTTGTGATTGATCACTCGGTTATTGTCGATTCGTTTGGTTCCCCCAATGCCTTCAAAGAAAACACAAAAATAGAGTTCGAGAGAAACATTGAACGGTATCAATTTCTACGCTGGGGACAATCCGCTTTTCGTAATTTCCGCGTGGTGCCGCCTGGTACTGGAATCGTTCATCAAGTGAATTTGGAATATCTGGGATCTGTCGTGATTACAGCCTCCCTCCTAACCTCCCCCCACAGAAGTGGGGGGAGGGAGGTGGGGGGTGAACTTTGTATATATCCTGACACTCTTGTAGGTACAGATTCCCACACCACCATGATCAATGGATTGGGCATCTTAGGATGGGGTGTAGGGGGAATTGAAGCAGAGGCGGCCATGCTGGGTCAGCCGATTTCAATGAAGATTCCTGAAGTGGTTGGTTTCAAGCTCCATGGATCCTTACGCGAAGGGACTACAGCAACTGATCTTGTGCTTACCATTACTCAAATGCTTCGGAAAAAGGGTGTTGTGGAAAAGTTTGTGGAATTCTATGGTCCAGGCCTCGATTCGCTCTCACTCCCTGACCGCGCCACTCTTGCCAATATGGCGCCTGAATATGGAGCAACCATAGGATTTTTCCCCATCGACAAAGAAACGCTTGAATACCTTCGCCTTACAGGTCGATCGGATGAGTCGATCGAATGCGTGAAAGTTTACGCTCAAGAACAAAAACTTTTCAGAACCCCCGCCACTCCCGACCCACTTTTTTCGGATATGCTAGAACTCGATCTGGGTAAAGTGGAACCTTCTCTAGCGGGTCCAACCCGTCCTCAGGATCTTGTCTATCTGAGAGATGCAAAGCGCGCCTTCCGTGAGTCCCTTCTAGAAATGGTGAAAGATAAACTTCCCACACTTGACCAGAAACGGATCAACGGTTGGCTAAGCGAGGGAGGGAGCCAGAATCTCGGGACATTGACCGCTCGAGCCAGTGTGAAGGTGGAGGAGGAAGAGTGCGGATTGAATCATGGTTCGGTTGTCATCGCCGCCATCACAAGTTGTACAAACACATCCAACCCACAGGTCATGATAGGTGCAGGCCTTCTTGCTAAAAAAGCTGTAGAACGCGGACTTCACGTTAAACCGTGGGTTAAAACAAGCCTTGCTCCTGGTTCGCGAGTGGTGATGGAATATCTGCGAGAAACCAAACTGATGGAAGCGCTCGAGAAGCTCCGCTTTCACCTCGTCGGTTTTGGCTGCACCACCTGTATTGGAAATTCAGGGCCTCTTCCTGAACCGATTGCGAGAGCGGTTAAAGAAAACGAACTCGTGGCAGCAGCCGTTTTATCAGGAAACAGAAATTTTGAAGGAAGGATCAATCCATCAGTGCGCGCAAATTACCTTGCCTCACCACCTCTTGTTGTGGCTTATGCCTTAGCAGGCACTGTTGATATCGATCTCTATCGTGACTCCCTAGGTGAGGATCAAAAAGGAAATCCCGTGTATTTAAAAGACATCTGGCCAACCCAAGAGGAAATCAAACAGGCGATGAAGAGGGTAACCTCTCGAATGTTTAGGGAACAATATGCGCATGTCTTTGAGGGAGATGAAAGTTGGCGATCTCTCAAAATCCCAACAGGAGATACCTTCGGCTGGGATCCTAAGTCCACTTATGTGAAAAGGCCTCCTTATTTGGAGAACCTACCCACTGCGCCGCCTCCTTTAAAAGATATCGAGGGTGCGAGAATCCTTGTCATAGTTGGCGATTCGGTGACAACGGACCATATTTCACCTGCTGGCTCCATTTCAAAGGATAGTCCTGCTGGAAAATATCTCGTCGAAAAAGGCTTGGACCCCAAAGATTTTAATTCTTATGGATCACGGCGCGGGAATCACGAGGTGATGATGCGCGGCACTTTTGCGAATATCAGACTTAAAAATTTGCTCGCTCCTGGGACCGAGGGAGGATGGACGCGTCATTTGCCCGATGGAGAGAAGATGTCTATCTACGATGCAGCCGTGAAGTATGGAAAAGAGAAAACATCCCTTCTTGTTCTAGCAGGAAAAGAGTATGGATCAGGCTCCTCGCGTGACTGGGCAGCCAAAGGCCCTGCACTTCTCGGTGTAAAGGCGGTGATCGCAGAGAGTTTCGAGAGGATTCACCGTTCCAATCTGATTGGGATGGGCGTGCTTCCGCTTGAATACGAAAGGGGTCAAAATCGAACCTCCCTTGGACTAACAGGTGAAGAAGTTTTTTCCATCGAAGGGATTTCAAAAAATCTTTCACCAGCCAAAAAATTAACTGTTACAGCAAAAAGTCAGTCGGGTGAAAAAAAATTCACAACCCTTTGCCGTATCGATACCCCTGTAGAACTTTCTTACTACCAAAATGGCGGCATCCTGCCTTATGTTCTCCGCCAGCTTTTAAAAGGAAGCGCATGAGCGAAGCTGAGATTAAGCCTTCCATTCATTTCTGGTTAAGGAGACTTCATTCCCTTTCTGGAATTTTTCCGATCGGGGTTTTTCTTCTTGAACACATGTTTACGAATGCCTTCATTCTCGGAGGACCCGAAGCCTACAACCACAAAATTGAATTCCTAAGAAGCCTTCCTTTTGTAGCATTCATAGAAATAACCTTCATTGGCATTCCGATTCTTTACCACGCCCTCTACGGGCTTTACGTTTGGGGAACAGGAAAATCAAACCTCACTTGGTATCCCTACCCAAGGAATTTTCTTTATACCCTCCAGCGCTGGACAGGTCTTATCGCTTTGATTTACATCGGTTATCACGCTTATCACACGAGGATTGTGAATGCCCTCTTCGGAACTGAAGTGAGCTATGCAAGGATGGCCGAACTTGTGAGCGTTCCCTGGGTTTTTTGGTTTTATGTGGTGGGTCTTTTTGCCGTGATGTTTCATTTTGCGAATGGGATTTGGGGATTTTTGATCAGCTGGGGAATTACGGTAAGTCAGAAATCTCAGAAGATCGCAGGTTTGTCAGCTGCCTTGGTTAGTCTCGCACTTTTTAGCGTTGGGATCAGTTCTCTCATCCATCTTGTGAACCACCCATGACAACATCGACGAAAAAGGAAGCGATTGTGATTGGGGGAGGCCTTGCGGGTCTCTTTGCCACGATCAAGCTCGGCGAAAAAGGAATTCCTGTCAACCTTTTCTCAATTGTTCCATGTAAACGTTCTCACTCAGCTTGTGCTCAAGGAGGGATCAACGCCTCCGTGAATACCAAAGGCGAAGGGGATTCACCGAGGATTCATTTTGAAGAAACGCTTCATGGGGGAGACTACCTTGCCAATCAGGCTCCTGTGATGGGGATGTGCGAGAAGGCGCCGTCTTACATCTATCTTCTTGATCGAATGGGCGTTGCCTTCAACCGAACTCCCGAAGGGGATCTTGAATTCAGGCGTTTTGGCGGCACGAAATTTCATCGCACGGCCTTCGCAGGCTCCACAACAGGTCAGCAGATGCTCTACGCACTGGATGAACAGGTTCGTCGTCTTGAGGTGGAAGGGCTTGTCACACGTTACGAAGGGTGGGAGTTTCTATCCGCTGTTTTAGATGATCGAAAGAGTACGCGGGGAATTGCAGCCATTAATCTGACCAATCTCGAGATTCGAACTTTTCCAGGGGACGCTGTGATTGTGGCCACAGGCGGGCCTGGAATGATTTTTGGCAGGAGCACCAACTCCATGATCTGTACAGGTTCAGCCGCAGGCTCTCTTTTCCAACAGGGTGTTTGGTATGCCAATGGAGAATTCATTCAGGTTCATCCCACAGCAATTCCAGGTGAGGATAAGCATCGGCTGATTTCGGAGGCCGTACGCGGAGAAGGGGGGCGTCTTTGGACCTATAAGGATGGGAAGCGGTGGTATTTTCTAGAAGAATGGTATCCAAAATATGGAAATCTTGTTCCCCGCGATATCGCAAGCCGCGCGATTTTCAAAGTTTGCCGTGAAATGAAACTTGGCATTGATGGAAAAGATGAAGTTTATCTCGACATCTCTCATGTCGATCCTAAGTTACTGAAGGAGAGGCTTGGCGGAATCATCGAGATCTACGAAAAGTTTGTAGGCGATGACCCAAGCAAAGTTCCGATGCGGGTCTTTCCAGCCGTCCATTATTCCATGGGTGGGATTTATATCGATTCGCGCCAGATGACCAATATCCCTGGCATCCTATCCTGCGGTGAATGCGAATATCAGTATCACGGTGCAAACCGCTTGGGGGCGAATTCACTCCTCTCCTGTCTTTACGGAGGTGAAGTTGCGGCCGAGAGGACTCAAGAATATTTCGATGGTCTTTCAGAAAAAGGTGATTCAGGAAGTTTGAGGTGGCTTGAACAGCATAGAAAACTTGAGGAGGAGAGGCTGGAATCGCTCCTTAGGATGCATGGGAAAGAAAATCCCTATCAAATTTGGGAAGAGATGGGAAAGTGGATGACCGATCATGTAACAGTGATTCGGTATAACGATAAACTCAAGAAAACAGATGAAAAGCTCGTCGAATTGAAAGAGAGACTTCGTCACATCAATGTCGGAGACCCAACTCATTGGGCGAATCAGGCGGTTATTTTTACGCGTCAGCTTCAGAATATGCTGGAACTCGCGCGAGTGATCACTTTAGGAGCGCTGAGGCGTGATGAAAGCCGCGGGGCACACTTCAAACCTGATTTTCCCAATCGCGACGACGAGCATTGGCTTAAGACAACCGTTGCAAAATGGACACCCATCGGGCCTGAATTTTCTGACGAAGCTGTTGATACATCCATCATGCAGCCCAAAGAAAGAAAGTATTAAAACGTGAAAGAAAAAAAGCCCGAGAAAGTTATCATAAGAATCAAACGTCAAGAATCCCCCGAGGCCAAGTCTTATTGGGAGGAGTATTATATTCCTTATCGGCCTTACCTCAACATCATCACTTGCCTCCAGGGAATCCGTAAAACTCTTCGTACCTTCGATGGAAGGCCGACTACCCCTGTTGCCTGGGAATCGAGTTGCCTCGAAGAAATATGCGGAATTTGCACGATGGTTATCAATGGAAGAGTTCGTCAGGCCTGTTCGGCTCTGGTGGACCAGTTAGAACAGCCCATCACTCTTGAACCGATGAAAAAGTTTTCTCTGGTGCGAGACCTTATTGTGGACCGTTCCTCCATTTTTGAAAATCTGAAACGGGTCAAAGCCTGGGTTCCTATGAAGGACACTCAAGACCGAGGACCAGGTCCTAAAATCCTCCCGAAAGATCAGCAGATCAATTATGCCCTGTCGAGATGTTTTTCCTGTGGCGCCTGTCTTGAGGTCTGTCCGCAGGTCAATGAGAGAAATGACTTTGTGGGCGCAGCTATTCTCAGCCAAGCCCGTCTCTTCAATCGTCACCCCATCGGTAAGGAGATTCAATTGGAGAGGCTAAAGGCCCTTGTGGGAGAAGGCGGGATTGAAGATTGCGGGAACGCTCAAAATTGCCTCGAAATTTGCCCCAAAGACATACCGCTGATTGATTCCATTGCAGAAATCAATCGCGAGATCACTTTCAATTTGATTCACCTCATTAAAGGCAAGTGATGCGTCTTCCCAAAGAACCTTTTCGGCCTCAAGTCGGGAAGCAGGTTTTTATCGCGAAAAGCGCAGTCGTTGAAGGCCGAGTCAAACTTGGCGATTATTCGAGTGTCTGGCCAGGGGCTGTCCTTCGAGCGGACATCAATCGCATCGAAGTTGGCCATTACTCCAATATCCAAGACCTCTCAGTTCTTCACGTTGAAAGCGATCGTCCTTGTCTTGTCGGTGAATATGTGGTTGTTGGCCATGCGGCGATCCTCCACGCCTGTCGAGTGATGGATGGATCTCTAGTAGGAATGGGGTCTATTGTCTTAGACGGGGCTCAAATTGGTTCAGGGACTCTTCTTGGAGCAGGAAGCCTTGTTCCGCAGGGAATGAGGCTCAAACCAGGTTCTCTTTATTTTGGAAGGCCTGCACGTTTGATTCGAAAGCTCTCCAAAAAGGAGATTCGGGGGCTTATCCAGTGGGCCAAACGCTATGTTCGTCTTCGCCAAGAACACCTAGCGGGACGATTCGAATCTTATTATAATACGCACTTCCAATGAGCGATATCGGAACCCCCATATCTAAGGCACAGAATTTTTCCAAGGGACTCGAGGGAATCGTTGCCGCACAAACGGGACTGAGTCTCGTTGACGGCGAGAGGAGCGAACTCTATTACCTCGGGATTCCCATTCAAGAACTGATTGCTCACTCCACATTTGAGGAGGTGGTGTACCTTCTTTTCTTTAGGAGGCTTCCCACACGTCGCGAGCTTGACTCCTTCTCAAAGGAACTCGCCAGTCTAAGGACTCTTCCTAATGAACTCCTAAACTTCCTCGCTGAGTCTCCGCGCTCAGCTCATCCGATGGCTACTTTGAGGACAGCCGTATCGGCGCTTGCTCTCTTTGATCCCCAGGCCGATGCCAATTCGCGCGAAGCGAATCTCCAGAAGGCAAAACGCCTTGTGGCTGTGATGCCGACCATCATTGCTGCATTTCACAGGGTTCGTCTGCAGCAGAAAATCATTCATCCCAAAAAAGTGCTCTCCCACGCTGAGAATTTTCTTCTAATGTTGCATGGCAAGCAGCCCTCCCCTAAGCATGCGCGCTCCCTTGATCAATACCTGATCATGTTGGCAGATCACGGGCTCAATGCGTCAACCTTTGCTGCGAGGGTCACCATAGCTACCCAATCAGATATTTATTCTGCGGTAACAAGCGCCATCGGAACGCTCAAGGGCGATCTCCACGGTTTAGCGAATCAGAGAGCCATGGAGATGTTTATGCAGGTTGGATCTCCTGAAAAGGCCGCTGATTATGTGAAAGAACTTTTCCGTGAGAAAAAGAAGGTAATGGGTTTTGGGCACCGTATTTATAAAAAGGAAGACCCAAGAGCTCCCCAGTTTCGAGAGATAGCGGAGTCGCTTTGCAAGGGGACGGAAAATGAGAAATGGCTCAAGGTCTCGCAGGCGATCGAGAAAGCGGTCCGAGCCGAGAAGCCGATCCCGCCTAACGTGGATTACTATTCCTCAATCGTTCTTTACGCCCTGGGGATTCCTGTCGACTTTTTTACAACGATTTTTGCCATGAGCCGCGTCACTGGTTGGGCTGCCCACATCTTCGAACAGCTTGAGGATAATCGCCTCATTCGTCCAGAAGCTGACTACACGGGTCCGATGCACCAGCCTTACATTCCCATCAGCCAGCGCAAATCGTAGTCCTTAATGAATCTCCACGAATATCAGGCTAAGGAGATCTTCCGCCAATACGGAATCCCTATTCCTTCTGGGAAGGTTGCTCGCACTCCCGAAGAAGCAGTTGCGGCAGCTCGCGCCTTGGCGAGCGACAAGCTGGTTGTTAAAGCCCAAATTCACGCAGGAGGACGCGGCAAGGGAGGCGGGATCATCAAAGTTCAAGGTCAGGCAGAGGTAAGCCAGGCTGCAAAGAAACTTCTCGGCACCCGTCTCAAGACTCCTCAAACAGGCCCTTCAGGTCAGCCTATCGATCAAGTTTTGGTTGAAGTCCAAACAGAGATTTCCAAGGAGTATTATGCAGCCATTATTCTTGATCGTTCCCGAGCAAAGCCTTGCCTTGTCTTTTCAGAGTCAGGCGGAATGGAAATTGAAGAAGTTGCCAAAAAATCTCCTCAGGCTATCCGAAAGATCACTTTTTCACCTCGATCAGGACTGAATCACACGGAAGTCAGGCAGTTCCTAAAAGAGACAAAAATAGATTCAAAGGATATCGAAGCTTTATCCAGGATTCTTTCAATGCTCGCCAAGATCTTTCTTGAGAAAGATGCGAGTCTTGTGGAGATCAATCCTCTTGTGAAGAAGCCTTCTGGCGATCTTCTTGCGCTCGATGCAAAGATCAGAATCGATGACAACGCCCTCGAACTTCATCCCGAACTCGCTTCTTTACACGATTCTCGTCAGGAAGATCCCAGAGAAACAGAGGCCAAAAAATTCGGCTTAAGTTATGTCGGTCTTGACGGAAACATCGGTTGCATGGTGAATGGGGCTGGTCTTGCCATGGCTACCATGGATCTCATCAAACTTGCTGGAGGTGAGCCTGCGAACTTTCTTGATGTGGGAGGAGGAGCAAGCCAAGAAAAGGTCACCGCAGCTTTCAGGATTATTCTCACAGACCCCAAGGTTCAAGCTATTTTAGTGAATATCTTTGGCGGGATCATGCGCTGTGACGTAGTAGCTGAAGGAATTCTGGCGGCCGTGAAGGGGCTTGGCCTTAAAGTCCCCCTTGTGGTTCGACTCGAAGGAACCAAGGTTAAAGAGGGCAAAGAAATTCTTAAAAAATCAGGACTGAAGGTAATGTCAGCAGAAAGTTTGGAAGAGGCTGCAAAGAAGGCGGTTTCCTGTGTCCATTCTCGTTAATCGAAATACCAAAGTCATTGTTCAGGGAATCACTGGCTCCCACGGTTCATTTCATACGAAGCAGATGCTTGAATATGGAACAAAAATCGTAGCGGGAGTCACACCTGGAAAGAAAGGCGAAAAAGTAGAAGGAGTCCCTGTTTTTAACCGTGTGGAGGAAGCGGTCAAGGAAACAGGCGCCAATGCCTCAGTGATTTATGTGCCCGCACGTTTTGCTGCGGATGCGATCAAGGAGGCCTTTAGCGCGGGAATCCGTCTTGTTGTTTGTATCACAGAGGGAATCCCAGCGCTTCAGATGGCCCGTCTCAAAGAAGAATTAGAGGGAAAACCCGTTACTTTGATTGGACCGAATTGCCCTGGGATCATCACACCCGATGAATGCAAAATTGGAATCATGCCAGGTTATATCCATAAACGTGGAGCCGTAGGAGTTCTTTCAAGAAGCGGAACCCTTACTTATGAAGCGGTTTGGCAAATGACTTCGAGAGGAATTGGACAATCCACCTGTATCGGCATTGGAGGCGATCCCATCTTGGGAACTACATTCGTTGAAGGTTTGGAGCTTTTTGAAAAGGATCCTGAAACGAAGGCGACCCTTCTCATTGGAGAAATAGGAGGCTCAGCAGAAGAAGAAGCCTCTGAATTGATTGAGAGAAAGGTTTCGAAGCCTGTCATCGCGTTTGTCGCAGGGCAGACCGCTCCTCCAGGAAAGCGAATGGGACATGCGGGAGCGATCATCGGAGGAAGTTCGGAGCGGGCGCAGGATAAGATTGCAAGGCTTCGCAAAGCGGGTGTCCATGTAGCGGATTCTCCAGCTCGAATTGGAGAAGCAGTTGAAGAGGCTTTGCGTTCTAAGAAGTGATCAAACGTCTTCTTTTTGGGGTTTCTTTTGTCCTTCTCATGTGGCTTCCAGTGAGACTTTATGCCCTCCTTCAAGGCAATCAGATCCTTCTCGTGGATCGCTTCGATAATCAAAGCAAAGTCAACTTACTTGGCGGAGAAAATAGGGGAGAAGGGGCGCAATTTGCCCTTGGGGAGGAGGCCTTTGGTAAAAGAGGCGCTTCGCTCAGCTTCGAATATGATGTCACCGAGCCTGACGCCTCATCTTACTATTTGTTCAAGCTGGGGGTTCAAAATCTCTCAAAGATGGGGTATCTTTCTTTTTGGATGAAAGATATTAAGGCTAACGATGCGTCAAAGTCCGAATTCTTGGTTGAACTTTATGAGGATACAGATGGCGACGGAAAATATGTATACGGAAAGGACTCGATGGATCGAGTTCCTATTTCCCGATTTAAGGCAGGGGGCGAGATCGACGAGTGGAGAAAAATAGTCATACCGCTTACTCGGTTTCAGAAAATTCAACATTGGGATAGAACTTTGGAAATGACCATTGTCTTTGAACAAAAGTGGGGAAGCGGCAAGGGAAAACTTCTTTTCGACGATCTTCTCTTTGGATCGAATTATCCTGAGGGATTTAACGGCAAAGAAATTACAATGCAGAATCGAGTAAGTTCGTTTAAAATAGGAGGCCGAGTGGCAAGCCCTGAGATGAAAGTGAAATCGGGAAAGATTCCTATAACGCTGACATTGACTTTTATCGATCCTTATCTTGAGGAGATTCGTTTTGAGGAAAGCCTTGATGAGGGCAAGTCATGGAGGTGTATCCAATCCTTTTATGATCACTCCACAGGAGGAATCTACACTACGAACTGGTCCTGGCCTCACAATCTAGGGCGAGATAATAATAAAGTAACTCTTCGGGCAATCGGATCGAGTGTGCGGGGAGGAGAAACGGAACTTGGCGGACCGTACGGTATCAACCTTGGCTGAAGGATCTACGGGTCGTAATCTCGACTACTTATACGACCAGTATCTTTTGGCCCACGAACGTGAAGTCGTCGAGGCGATCGGTAGCTTTCAGAGCCGACTTGAGAAAAGCCTTGTTAAGTTCGGGCGTTTTACCATCCCCACCTTTTATAAACCGCACCTTTTAAGCCCTAAGCAAGAGCACATCTTGAAGCGTGTCAACAGTGCTCTTATGGAGATTGTCAATACAGCCACCCGTCTTTACTTTGAAGAACCCCATCTCCGTCATTACTTTCAGGTCTCTCCCGAGGCAAAATCTCTCATCGAAATTGATCCTGGTTATCCCCGCAATGTCATCTTTGCCCGCTTTGATGCCTTTCTGGAAGGGGAAGGATTTAAGGTCATTGAGCTCAACTGCGATTCCCCAGCGGGAGCAGGTTATGCGGACATCCTTGAAGAAATGCTTTTCGGGGAAGACCTCCTCAAGAGCTTTTTCTCAGAGTATGCCGTGAAAAGAGAATATAGACGTGAGCGAGTCCTTGCCGCACTCTTGGAAGTGTGGGAAGAGTTCGGTGGTTACGAGACTCCCAATATTGCGATTGTCGATTGGCACACGGTTAGGACGCGTCCCGAGTTCGAATCCTTTAAAGAATTCTTTGAATCCAAGGGCTACAAAACAACCATTGCCGATCCCAGGGAGCTTACCTATAAAGGAGGGAAGCTTTATCACAAGAATTTCAAGATCAATCTGATTTACAGGCGGGTTATCTTTGACGAACTCTTGCAGCGTCTAGATGAGGTCAAAGACTTCATCCGAGCTTACCAAGAAAAAGCTGTTTGTGTGGTGAACCCTCTTCGCTCTCGCCTCGGAAGTTCCAAATCACTCCTTTCTATTTTGACAAACCCAGAGTACGATCGATTCTTCACGGAGGAGGAAAACCGAATCAAGAGGGATTACCTCCTTTGGACAAGGCGCATGATTGATGCCGACAAATTCTATGGGGGAAAGAAGATCTATCTTGTCGATTTTCTCAAGGACGAGAAAGAAAGCCTTGTCCTTAAACCTTCGACGGGTTATGGAGGAAAAGGTGTATGGATTGGTCGGGAAACCAAGGACGAAACTTGGAACGAAGCGATTGACAAGGCCCTCAAGGGAGATTATGTGGTCCAGGAATTCGGCAGTATTCCTATTATCGCAGTTCCTACGGTGGTAAACCGAAAGCTCGACTTCGCCTACAAAAAAGTGAATCTCAATTGTCTTGTCTTTGGTTCAAAACTTGCAGGAAACTTTTCTCGTCTAAGTGATGAAAGTGTGGTAAACGTAGCGCGTGGAGGCGGTTTGATCCCAACGGTCGCAGGCGAGATTGAGCCTGACCGTTAAAGCTTTCGAGCATGCGTTCCTTGAAAGAATGCGTCGATATGCACCTCCACTTGGGAAAATCCCGAGACGGCGGAGAGTTGACCCTTTCTGACATACGGAAGGCGATGAAGAAGTATGAAATCAGCCATGCCGTTATCTTCGCGATCGACGAAGTGGATACAGGACCAAGTTACGAGAAGGTAAATAATCGAGTGCTGAAGGCGGTTTCTGGAGATTCGAGTTTGATTCCATTTGGACGTCTGAATCCTCGAGCGGGTGATAAGGCCTTCGCTGAGCTCAGGCGCTTGTCAAAGGCGGGAGTTCGCGGAATCAAACTTCACCCTCGTTCTGAGAATTTTTCGCCCCAGCAAGCTCGAGATTTGATTTCAGAAATAGAAGCCGAAGGCCTTCCGATCATTCTTCACACGTCCCACGAGAAAAATTGCAACCCCCTTTCCTGGGAAAGAATTTTTAAGAGTCATTCGAGAACCTCTTTTGTTTTGGCTCATGGAGCAAAGGATGCTTTTCAAGAAGCGATCGCAGTGGCTAAAAGAAATCAGAATGTTTGGCTTGAAACCTCGACTCTTTCTTATTGGAGAACAAGTGTTATTCTGAAAAAACTTGGTACTTCAAGGCTTGTATTCGGCTCTGATCTTCCTTATTCGCATCCCGCAGTTGAACGCACGAAATTGGATCTTCTTTTAAGTCCATCCGAACAAAGAAAAGTCTATTCCGAAAATCCAAAAAAAATTTTGGGAGGGTGAGAAAATGACATCCGAGCTCAAGGTTTTTAATCAGGAAGAAATCAACTCCTTGATTCCACATCTTGAGTCGCTCCTAGCAGAACTCGAAACCAAGCACGAAGATTTTCGTAAACTCCAGGATGAACTTTTCTTTGAAGAACTTCTGGAAGATTCAGAACCCTCCGACATTAGGATCAGGCAGCTTGAGGAAACCCTTCTTAAACTTGAAGAGCAGATCCAGAAGATTTGCGAACTCGGTTGTCTTCTGAGGCACCCCGAAAAAGGCCTGGTCGACTTCCTTGCAAGAAAAGGGGAAGATTGGATTTATTATTGTTGGCGACGCGGGGAGAAACAGATTCAGTTCTACCACACGCTGCGTGGAGGATATTTGGAAAGACAGCCGCTTGACCTAAGCTCTCAATCTACCAATGCCTGAGCTTCCCGAAGTCGAAAACATAGTTCTTGATTTAAAAAACGAAGTCGTGGGCCGCTCGGTTTCGGGGGTAAAGATTTACCACTCATCGATTTTAGCAACACCCCGCAAAGAATTGGAAAAGGGGATTCTTGGACAGAGGATTCTTCAGATTGGAAGGCGAGGTAAATTTATCCGAATCGATCTTTCAGGAAACCTTATCCTATGGATCCATCTTGGGATGACGGGGCAGCTTCTTTTGGAAGATTCCGCCTCAGCTTTAAGACCGCACACCCATTTTGTGCTCGCCTTTGAGGATTCGGGAAAATGTCTCCGTTTTCGGGATCCCCGCCGTTTCGGCCGCATTGCTTTTACTTCGCAAGATAAGGAAAGGTTTCCAGAAGGAGTTAGGCGGCTTGGTCCTGAGCCTCAAGAGTGGAACAAAGAAGACTTTGTCTCGCTTCTCAAGAGGAGGCGGGCGCGTATCAAGAGTCTCCTGCTCGATCAAAGAGTAGTAGCAGGTGTTGGCAATATCTATGCTGATGAGTCGCTCTATCGGGCTGGAATTCATCCTTTGAGAAGGGCCGAGCGGGTTCCTAAGAGACGACTACTCCGCCTTTATGACGCCATCAGTGAGGTTTTGGAAGAAGCGACTCAATTAGGCGGTTCTTCCATAGATGATTATCTTCACCTGGATGGTGAAAAGGGAAGATTTCAAGAGTTTCACCAAGTTTATGGCCGAGTAGGGGAGAGATGTTCTCACTGCGGCAGCGAGATTCGGAGGATCAAACTCGCTGGCCGCAGTAGTTTCTTCTGTTCTCAATGTCAACGTTGAACAATGGGGGGAAGCGTGTTTCTACCTAAAAGGATTTTTATCACCAAAGGCGCTGGAGTTCACAAAGAAAAACTTTCCAGCTTTGAGCTGGCGCTCAGGGATGCTGGGATCGCACCCTTCAACATTGTCCGCGTCTCGAGCATTTATCCTCCTTACTGCAAAATGATTTCAAAGGAAGCGGGACTCAAATATCTCACCCCTGGCCAAATCCTTCATGTAGTCATGAGTGAAAACTCAACCAATGAGCCGAACCGTCTCATAGGGGCCTCGGTTGGCATCGCTATCCCTAAGCGCCCCGAACAATACGGATACCTCTCAGAACATCATTCCTATGGATGGAATGAAAAGCGGATGAGCGATTACGCAGAAGACTTGGCTGCGTCGATGCTTGCCACCATTTTGGGTGTCAAGTTTGATCCTGATTCAAGCTATGATAAGAAAAAAGAGATTTGGAAAATCTCAGATGAAATTGTCAAGACAACCGCCATCACTCAGAGCGCGCGGGGTGATAAACATGAGAGATGGACGACCGTTATTGCGGGGGCTGTTCTGATAACTTAAGCGCCTGCTTCACATAAAAAATCCGCTGTAAAGCAGTTGCATGAGTTCCCACCAAAAGAATTCCAAGAATTAACGGAAGAAGGGGCGGAATGAGGGTTCCTAGTGCAAGAAGAAGAACGCGCTCTGCCCTTTCAAGAAGCCCTACCGTACAAGAAGGAATAAGATTTTCCCCCCTCGCCTTTGCGTAACTTGTCACAAAAGCCCCCAGAAGGATCCCAAGAGTAACTAGACATTTTCCATATGATTCTTCACTCGCGAAATGGAGTGTAAGTCCGCCGAAAAGAAAGAAATCAGAGTAGCGGTCGACTGTTGAATCGAGAAAGGCGCCGAAACGACTTGCCTTTCCAGTAAGACGAGCGAGCGGGCCGTCTAATAAATCGCCCAGCCCAGCGAGAAGTGTCAGAAGCCCGCCTAGAAAGAGAATTCCCCCATAATAAGCCCAACCTGCCAGGAAATTGACGGCCAGTCCTGCTAAAGTGAGTTGATTCGGAGTAAGGTTTCTTTCAGAGCAGAAAGTCGCAGCTTGCTTAAGGAGAGGCTCAACCTTTGGGTAGAGGTGCTTCCGAAGCATGAGGAAGGGGAGTTGTGATTACCTCGGGCAGGTACCTTGAATGAATCTTTTGACGAGTTCTTTGGCTTCGTAATCAGGAATCTGTTTAGGCGGATGTTTCATCGTGTAGGAAGATATCGAAATAAGAGGTCCACCAATCTTTCTGTCTCTAGCCAGTCTGCAGCAACGGACAGCGTCAATCGCACAACCCGCGCTATTGGGCGAATCTTCCACAGAAAGCCTCAGTTCCACGGTCACGGGGAAGCCTGCAAACCCCCGTCCTTCAATCCTACAGTAACAAACCTTCTGGTCATTCTGCCAAGGAACATAATCAGAGGGTCCAATATGGATATTTTCCTCTTCCAGAGGAATATCGAGCTGACTCTGGACCGCCATGGTCTTGGAAATCTTCTTGGATTTGAGACGGTCACGATTGAGCATGTTGAGGAAATCCGTGTTTCCCCCTGTGTTCAACTGATAAGTGCGGTCAATTTTTACTCCTCGATCGGAGAAAAGCTTAGCCAGAGTCCTGTGAACAATGGTGGCCCCCAACTGCGCCTTAATATCATCTCCAACGATGGGGATGCGTTTCTCTTCAAAACGCTTTGCCCATTGAGGGTCTGAAACAATAAAAACGGGCATGCAGTTAATAAAACTTACTCCTGTCTTGAGACAGGCCTCCGCGTAATGTTGGGTTGCTTTTTCAGAACCAACGGGAAGGTAATTGAGAAGAATTTCAGCTTCACTTTCACGGAGAGTTTTCTCTACATTGACAGGTTTACGATCAGAGGGAATAAAGGTCCGATCAGGAGGGAACTCCTTCATATGTTCAGAGAAGCCGTCGAGAAGAGGCCCCACCTGAACAGTGACTTTACTCTTCGGCATGTGATTCCAAAGTTCCATGACGCAATTTGGCTTGGCCTTGAGGGCTTCATCGAAGCGGTAGCCGACTTTGCGTTTATCAATGTCAAAAGCTGCGACGACTTCGATATCCTCAGGAAAATAACCGCCGAGGTCATAATTCATGAGCCCCATGTGCTCATCTTTTTTAGCTTCCCCGTTTTGGCGGTAATACTCAATCCCTTGAATAAAGGAAGCCGCACAATTTCCTACGCCAGCGATTGCTATTCGGATTTTTCCCATAAAGTGTGATGATTGGCCTTTTTGAAGGTGAGCCGATTATATCATCCCCCTTGGCAAAATCAAGTGAGGGTTTCGGAAAAGAAAAATTTGACGTAACTAGTTGGTTTTTGAAGGTTTTGTGTTAAAATCGACGCTTCTTTGAGGAGGAACCCCATGATTACCATCGAAGATTTTAAAAAAATGGAACTTCGGATCGCCGAAATCATATCCGTATCGCCCCATCCTCAGGCTGACAGACTTCTCGTGTTACGAATCCGAATAGGCGAAGAAGAAAGAACCATTGTTGCTGGGATAAGGGCTCACTATACGGAATCAGAGCTTATCGGGAAGAAGGTCGTTATGGTCACCAATCTCGAGCCAGCCACGATCCGAGGAGTTATTTCAGAAGGGATGATTCTGGCAGCCTCACACGAAGGGAATTTGACTCTTCTTGTGCCAGAAAGACAAATTCCAACAGGGGCTAAAGTGAGTTAACGCTTAAGCTAGCTTCTCGCTTCCATGCCAATAAAGGGAGAGCTCTTGGAAGGCCACAAAATGGATGTAGCCAAGAAACGCCAGCAAAATCAGCAGGACAAAAATACGCATCTTCCCTCTTTCATTTAAGACGCTCTTGAATTGAAAACCGATCAGACCGAAATAAATGACGGTCAAGGGAAGCAGAAGCAAGAAATTGATAAAGAGTGGGTTATCCCTCATCCAACTGGTCACCACTCCTCCATTGGAGAGGGCCCAGTAAGAGAGGTAAAAAGAAGGTCCAAGGACAACCAAGAGGTAATAACCGAATCCAGTGTATTGGTAGGCCGCGAATAAAAGGAGACCGAGAAGAGCGAAGTAACGTGTAAGATGTTTGATTCTTCTCGAGGTCAAAAGTGGCATAATGAAAACACATTCTACAATTATCATGGATAAGGGTCAACTCGACTTTCGTCCCTTCAAAGCATGGCGTTATAACACGAGGCAAGTTGAACTGAGCCACGTGATCGCGCCTCCTTATGATGTGATCTCAGGTCAAGACCAAGAATCCCTTTACGCCAGGTCACCCTATAACGTGGTGCGTCTCATTCTTGGCAAAGAGCCCGATTTTCACGACCAGGCCGAAAAGTGCTGGGTCGAATGGGGAAGAAAAGGAATCCTTACCCAAGACACACACCCCGCTTTTTACCTTTACAAGCAAACCTTTTCTCACCCTCTGGATCCCAGAAGGAAGATGAAACGTTTTGCCCTTGTCGGAGTTTTGAATTTAGAGAAGGCAGATTCAGTTCTTCTCCATGAGGCGACTTTTGCAGCGCCTCGAAAGGATCGACTTCTTCTTCTTGAGAAAACCCACACCAATCTTTCTCCCGTATTTGGTCTTTACCGAGACTCAAAAAAACTCCTGCCCAGCCTTTTTGCTTCATACGAAAAAAAACCGAAACTTTTCGAAGCTGAGGACGATCAGGACTCGCTTCATAAGGGATGGGTGATCGAGGAGGGCAAGGATCAGGCGCTTGTCCAAAAGGTTTTGGCTTCTGAGAAGATTCTCATTGCAGACGGACATCACCGTTTTGAGACAGCGTTGGAGTATAGAAGACAGATGCGCGAAAAGTTTCCCAACACACCTCGCAAAGCCCCTTTTGATTTTGTCCTCATGGCGCTTGTGGAATTTGATGACCCAGGCCTCTTGGTTCTTCCCACTCATCGAATCATTCGTTCATTTGGCAAGATGACGAAAAAAGAATTCATAGAAAGGTTGCGTCCTTACTTTGATTTTCTTCCGT
Organism: Candidatus Omnitrophota bacterium; assembly: GCA_016204125.1. Taxonomy (GTDB): domain Bacteria; phylum Omnitrophota; class Omnitrophia; order Omnitrophales; family JACQLI01; genus JACQLI01. The sequence goes on along the minus strand of JACQLI010000032.1, from coordinate 163 downwards.
ACCCCGAAGAAGATGTTTCCGCCGAACTCACCAAGCGATCACCCAGCGAATGGGTCATTGGCGTCTTATTTGGAGAGGAAGGGAGTTTCCTGATTAAACCTCGTGACTTCGATAAAATCCGCAAGGCACTTCCGCAGGAGAAACCTCCTATCTGGTATCAAGT
>JACQLI010000029.1 GCA_016204125.1 Candidatus Omnitrophota bacterium | reverse complement strand
TATATACTCCGCGATGTCACAAACTATGAATCGCGGAGTAATACTCGACACGGCATTGAAATCACAATTTGTGGCCGTGTCGGGTATAAAAGGGTAATGAAACGACTTTGACTTTTAACTTCTGATCACGAACAATAACCTCGAACTCACTTCCTACTTTTGATTCCTCAACAGGAACGTAACCTAGGCCCAAGTTTTTCTTAAGAGTGGGGGCGAAACTGCCGCTCGTTACCTGTCCCAGAATTCGACCGTTCTTCTCTATCTGAAATCCGTGGCGGGGAACCCCCCGATCGACCATTTCAAATCCAACCAGTTTCCGAGACGGGCCTTTCACTTTTTCGCGAAAGATCCTCTCGTGCCCCAGAAAACCTTTCTTATCGAAATCAACCGCCCAGGCAAGACCTGCTTCCACAGGAGAGGTGGAATCATCCATATCCTGTCCGTAGAGAAGCATTCCTGCTTCAAGACGAAGCGTATCGCGCGCTCCAAAACCGATCGGCTTTAAACCACGTGAGTTCCCTGTTTCCATTAAGGCCTGCCAAAGGGAAAGGGCCTCCCGCATATCGGCCATGATTTCAAAGCCGTCCTCACCTGTATATCCTGTGCGCGAGAGAAGGATTTCCCCCCAATCGGACTTCAGAATGAGGAAATGATAATATCCAACTCCTCCAAAATCGCAACGGAAAAGTGACTGGACAATCTCCAGGCTTCTTGGACCTTGTAAGGCAAATAACGATTTTTCATCACTGAGATTAACCAACTCCACCCCAGTAGGAAGATAATGGTGGATCCAGTTAAAGTCCTTTTCGATATTCGCTGCGTTAACAATGATGAGAAATTTCTCGGGATGGAGTTGATAAACGATCAGGTCATCAACGATTCCCCCTTGTTCATTGGGTAGCGGAGAATAAAGCGCCTTTCCATCTCGAAGCCTTTCCATTTTTCGGGGAAGAAGAAAATCGAGAAACGCCTTGGCGGGTCGCCCCGTAAGAAGGAATTCCCCCATGTGGGAGATATCAAAAAGACCTGCCTTGGTTCTTACGGTTTCGTGCTCGTCAAGAATGGAAGTGACATAAAGAGGAACTTCCCATTCACCGAAAGCACCTAAATGGGCCTTGGCCTTGACATGTAGATCATGGGTAGGAAGCCTTTTGAGCACTGCGGTCATCGACTAAGATTCGTATCCTTCGGGATGATGTCCTTCGTGCCTCTCTTCTCCACCTCGTCCTGCATCTGCGAAGGAGACGTCGCGAGCGAGCGGACCTCCTCCCGCAGGCCCTCTTTCGGGCCCCACGTCTCCGCCCCAATTCGTAGCACCAGGCCCAGGAGGAGCGTTTGGATTCTGGAATCTTGGATCGTCGTCCGGATAGAGATCATCGTCTGGTTTTAATTCATAGTCAACAACTCCCATGTCACCTTCGCGGTGATAATGGTGAGTCCAAGTACCGTCGGGATTTCGCGTCGATGTGATAGTTCCTCCGCCTGGTGTACGGGTTACTACGCGACCGCCAGGGCCTCCTCCACCGCCAGGCGGCCAGAAGCGCGGATCGTCGTGTGGATAAAGATCACTATCGGGCTTCACTTCAAAATCAACCGTCGTTCCATCAGGATCCTCTCGATGATACGTGTGACTCCAACTTCCATCTGGATTTTGCGTGGATGTCATTGTTCCACCCCCTTGCATCGGAGTAACAACGGGAGGTGGTGGCGGACCCGCAGGAGGCGTGGGAGGCGGAGTAGGAGGGGTCCCTGTGTCAGATGGTGCCCCTTCGCCTCCAGGTGGGATGGTTTTGACAATATTTCCGTCTCTATCACGAATAACCTGAGAACCATCAGCCATGGGCGTCCAAGTTCCACCAGGAGGAACTTGATCCCAAATCGTCCCTGCGAGATTGGGTCCACCTGCAGTGGCGCCTGAGCCAGCTTGTCCTTCTAAGATGTACGCCTTTGCGCTTTCAGCAGGAATCGTTCCGACAACATTCATATCTTTATCACGAATAACGTAAGAACCGTCCGATTTCGGCTCTAAACTGCCGCCCTGAGGTACGAAATCCCATATTCCACCTGGCCTTCCACCTTCCGTTCCGCCTGCGCTCGGAGTGCCGCCTGTATTGGCGGGCCCCGATCCCTGGTTCCCCGCCCCCCCGCTAGTTGTACCGCCTGTATTTCCTGCGTCTTGTCCTTGACCCTGCCCTCCACCCGCACCTTGTCCTCCTCCTGAAGGCGGGCGTGAACTTCCTGCCGCAATCGTCAAAAGTCCTAACATGATGATCAGAAGGTAAGACCACTTTTTCTTCATAACATTTTCCCCTTATTGAACCACGAATCGCACAAAGGCGTCTGCATAAACCGTTTCTCCGAAAGAACGATCGAAACGGGAAAGTTTCTCAAGTGCTTCTGCCTCTGTTTGAAATTTCTCAGCGCAAACAACAAAAAACTTTCCTCTTGGTATAACAAAGGCTTGCAACCCATGCGCAGCCAATCTCGCTACCTCTTGCTTGGCCGGCGCTTCGCTCTTATAAGTCACCAGCTGAATGGTGTAGAAAGAGTCTGCCTTCTTTGGCCCATGGAACACGGGAGGAGCGGTGAGGATTTGAGAATAATAGACACCTGCAATGCTGAAGAGAAGTCCGCCAATTAAAACGGGAATTTTGTAATTCCTCGGGCCTTTCCGCTTCTCTTTTTCCTGCGGCTCTTTATTTTCCCTAATCTCTTCGAGTGTTTGAAGTGCCTCTATGAACTTGCTCATGGGTTTCGATCCAATTCATGATAACGCTCACTATCATATCAATTTCTTGGGCCTTTAGTTCCCTCTTTTTTTCAATCTTGTACCATTTACTGAGACAACCCCGACAGCAGGTGGCCGTGGCATGCTGGGCTTTGAAAATAGGATGACCCTTGTAGGGAGTCTGTTTGCCGTCATTTCTTGGTTCACGCGGAGCGAGACGTCTCCTGATGAAATCATAGGCATGGGTCTTGATTGTGGTCAGTCCCGTCTTACCGATATAAACATAATCTTCCTTCTCTAAACGGAATTGTGACCTAAATTTTGATTTTTTGAGTCGCTCGACAATAGAAGCCATGCCAATTAGGATTCTTTTCCTTTTTCCTTCTCCTTTTCCTTCTCCTTGAATTCGCCGCCTGTCTTGAGGCTCTTTACGGTAACCCGATCGATATAAGACAAATCATCTGTATTCACACGGACAACTTCCTCTTCTTTAATAAACTGTGGCACCAGAATCTTGAGACCGTTTTCAAGCTCAGCCTCTTTATAAGTGGTATCCGCCTGGCCCTTGACTCCTGGAGCTGTGCGGACGACCCTAAGCTCTACCGTCTTTGGAAATTCAAGAGTGATCGGCTTGTCTCCGCTATAAATTGCGTCGACCTCTGTATTCTCTTTTAAAAAGGTTTCCTGTTTTCCGATCGCCTGGGCAGGGAGGGCAACTTCCTCGTATGTTTCATTATTCATAAACATGAACCTGTCTCCGTCTCGATAGAGATATTGAAGCTTAACGTGGCGGGTCTCGACATCCTCGACTCTTTCTTCAGCTTTAACACTTTTTTCAAGAAGATGGCTGTCTGTGAGCCGTTTAAGCCTCAAATGAATTGTTTTGCCGAATTTTCCTGTGCCTCTGATTTCATGAGAAATTACTTTGCAGGCCGCTCCGTCGATCTTAAGCACATGCCCAGCCCTGATGTCCATCGCGTCTTTCATTCCCATCACATCACCTTCTTTTCATATCCTTTAATCTTGAGCGCTCAACTTTAACGCGACGGTATTGATGCAATAGCGCTTCCCCGTGGGCGGCGGGCCGTCATCAAACACGTGCCCCAAATGCGCTTTGCATCGGGCACACAAAACTTCCGTCCGATGCATTCCGTGACTCACGTCCTCCACAAGTTTAACATTAAGCGGGGAAACGGGATCAAAAAAACTCGGCCAGCCAGTTCCTGATTCGAATTTTTTTCCGTAGGCAAAAAGATCAGTGCCGCAGCCGACGCACTGGTAAACTCCTTTTCCCGATCGGGGAATTGCGCATTGTTTGCTAAAAGGGCGCTCCGTCCCTTTCTGGCGCGTCACCTGGAACTGTTCAGGCGTCAGAATCTTTTTCCATTCGCTGTCCGACTTGACTACGCGGTCAACCTTCTCTACCTTGCCCATCTTTACATTATAAATCTCTATCAGGGTCGATGTCTCTTTCATATCTGCTCCTATGATCAAAGGAAATACGATGAAAATAAAAAAGAGGATGCAGTCCTTTCTCATTCCCTCTATGATACCGCCTCCCAGCTTGTTAAAAGATAGAAAATATTAAAATGCCGAAGGAGGCTCCGACGAGCCCGAAAAGTCGGATGACCAGGCTCGGCATCTGGCTGTAGGTCAAGATGAAGGCCTTCATTTTTTCGAGATCGCTAACAAACACAACAATACCACTGACGAGAAACATCACCCCGAGGGCAATGGCCGCAAGCGGGACAGCGCTTTGTGAGGCGGAGAGAAGAATGAGAGCGCCGGCCGCGACACGGACAACGCCAGCATAATAGATCCGTTTCCCCTCCTTAAAAAAGTCGAACACCTTTTGGCTAAACTCGGGCGAAGCAAAGATGGCAAGACCAAAGACCGTGATGACAATTCCAACCAATTTGATCAAGATAATCATCGTCTCCTCCTTGTTGTTAATGATTGGCTACTTTTTATTCAAGCAGCACTTCTTGTATTTCTTGCCGCTACCGCAGGGGCATGGATCGTTTCTGCCGATTTTGGGGCCGGTATGAATGGTAGTTTCAGGGTGAAGCTCTTTCGCCACTTCTTCGGTGTGTTTCTCCCCTGGCGCAGGAAGACGCTCTTTTTCATGGCCTTTTGGGGTGAGAGGATTTTTACCGCCCAAGAGAGCTCTCTGGGCCCGCGACTTGATCACCTGTTTTTGTCGATTATCTATCTGTTTCATCGGTTTCGGATCTATTCGGCCGTAATCAAAAGGGAGACGGTGACAGCCTTGGGACCGACCCGTATATCGATATAGCGGTTTTGTCCCTCGGTTTTTTTGTAGAAAATAAGGGTGGGGAGTCCATAGGCGAGTGGCTCGCCGCCAACACGTGTCTGCCTCATCCATCCCTGATTGGTAAGGACTTCGCCGTAAGCCTTGTCAACCGCCAGGGCAAAATTTTCAATACCTGCTTGATAATTCAAGACCTTCTGCCCGGTGATATTATCAATGGTGTAAAGCTCAAGACCCACATCGGCATAAGTCTGTTCGGGCGCTTCATTGAATGTGTAAATGAGAGCACAGGTTACGTAATCTTTGAAAAGGTTTTTGCCCGCGATGCGATCCTTTCTGTAATCTGCGGAAGCTCCCCCGGTAGGAGAAAACTGGTTATAAGCAAAAGGAGGTTTGGGAACTTCTTTGATTTCTGATCGACATGCATCGAGAGAAAATCGGTTTCTAGCAGGCGAAGGCAAATTTGAAACGGGGCCTGAGCTAGCCGCCGGTTTATCCGTTTGAGGCGACGGAGGAATCGACTTCCAATGCCTTATCGCAAAAATACTGACAAAACCAAGCGTGATTAAAATAACGATAAAAATCGATGATTTCATTCAACCTCCCTGTCCGTCGTGCCTTTTGGAGAGTATTTAGGAGATTTAGGAAGCGTTACTTTGGGTGTCAGCTTAGGATAGCATGGCATGGCACCCGTAGGGACGCCTCCCTGTTTTCTCCCTGTTTTCTGTTTTTTTCACTGAACCGTGGATGGGCTAAGAGTCTTTTCTTCGCAAGCTGGCAATAACCTTTGTCGATTTCTACCCCAATGCCATTTCTTCTTGTTTTCAGACACGCAACGAGTGTCGTTCCGCTTCCAAGAAAAGGGTCTAGGACGGTGTCGCCGACAAAGCTGAATAATTTGATACACCTTTTTGGCAACTCAAGTGGGAATGGCGCTGGATGTCCTATCCTCTTTTTGCTCTCTCCTGTAAATGTCCAAAGCCCGTTAGTCCAATCCATAAATTCTTGTTTCGTGATATCGCTTTTTTGGCTTCCGCCAACCTTTTTCCAGTGTTTCTTATATAAGATCACAATAAGCTCGACTGGCGCGATGACGTAAGGTGCCGAGGCGCTAAGCCAAGAACCCCAAGCAGTTCTTCGAGAGATGTTCCCTTCATTCCAAATCACAGTAGAGTGATATTTCCAGCCAACCGCTTTTGAAATCATGGTGAGATCGGCGCCGACACTCTGTTGGCCATTCTTATTCTTATCGAGTGGAATGTTGAGGCAAAAGCGGCCGTCATCCTTAGCTAACTCATAACACTTCTCAATCCACTTCCGACTGAATTCCAAATAATCTTCGTAAGAGATCTTGTCGTCATGAGAGTTGTAGCTAATGTCTACGTTGTAAGGCGGGGATGTAATTGTGAGGTCAATACTCTTCTCAGGAATCTTTTTGGTCCTTAAGAAGTCTTCATTAAGGATTGCGATTCCTTTTTCTTCAAAGAAGACTTTGTCTTGCTTCAGTAATACAGTGGGCATCAGACCTAATGTTTCAACCGGCTCAATCATCGATTTACCCTCCTTGTGTTTGAAGGGTAAATCGTTTCTTCCGACTTTTCCGAGGACCGCCCGCCACATGACTCGGCAGGATGCCCACAACCCTGATTGTTTATTTAAAAACAGCTATATTTTATCGCAAAACTCATAATCTCGCAGTTAAATTATACCCGACACGGCCACAAATTGTGATTTCAATGCCGTGTCGAGTATTACTCCGCGATTCATAGTTTGTGACATCGCGGAGTATATATGAACCTTTTTTATGTCGTAACTTGCAACGAGAGAGGTCGGCGTCGGCGAAAAGACGAGTTTAAGATCTGTGAAGGTTGTTGAGGCCTTCAATGCCCCACATGTAGAGGCGGGAGATGATTTTTTCGACAGCAGCTTGGCGGCCTTTGGTAACCTTAAAAGTGGATTCCCAGAGCAGTTCACACTTGTTCCCGCCAAGTGGAGTGAGCTTCATGGTAGAAAGGTAACCTTTCATCGGTAAAGGGGTGCTTAGAACCGAATATTGAAGAGTTCGCGACTTCTCGTCCAGACTCTCGAGCCGTTCAACGACCCTGCCTCCATTGACCATGGTAAGCGTTCTGATGGCACCCACATTATTTCCTTCGCTCGCTGTCTTCGTAATCCCAGGAACGTACTCTCCTACCGTCTCAAAATCGCTGATGGTTTTCCACACTTCATCGGCGGAAGCGTGAACCCAGCCTTTGATTGAAACTTTGGCCATAGATTTGAGAAAAACGAGGCGAGTATACGTTAATTAATCTCGCTTACAGAAATGATGCGGTCAAAAAGACTTCCTAAATAGGATTTCCCGTTTAAGGTAAGATCGGATACCACGACTTGATTGATTCGGACTTTCTGATCTGAATCTTTTGAGATTCTCTCAGCCCAAGTGGAGTGGATGGCATAAAATTGTCCGTTGATCTCGCCCAGATAAAGCATTTGATGCAACGGCATACGCATCAGCGTCACGCCTGGCGTTCCTGAACGAATAGCAGCCACTTTCCTTGCCTCTTCACGCATTGGCTTAAAATGATCAATTTGAGTTCCTATAAAAGCCTGTTCCTTGGAATTGCGGGGCATGTCAACTCCCATGCTCAAGAAGACATCCTGTGTGAAGCCTGAACAATCTCGACCTTGATATTCCCCTCCCCAGCCGTATCTCGCCCCGAGAAGTTTGAATGCCTGACGAATGATGTTCCGCTGGGTGTAAGGAAGAGAACCGATGGTAAAGTCGCTTTTGAAATCAACGTAGCCTTTTTGGAAGACGACCTTCCCGCCAGCTCCTCGAGTGGGAAGCCACACTGTATGGGCATTTTCCGTCTGCCCTGCGGGAGGAAGAATAGTCCCCATGCTCGCCCTCTGTGCTATGCGCTGCAAGGTTGAATCCGTAAAAATGGAGATGCTTTCACCCGTGGCCACCAAAAAGTCTTTTGGTTTGACGTATCTCTTAAGTTCGTCTCGACTGGGAAAAATCGCGATATCTCTCGCCTTAACCCATCCCCTCGTATACGGGGCCTGGATATAAAGCCATCTTCCGTCACTTGACTCGTGAAGAATTCCAACGGGTGTCCATAGTTTGATCAAGGTAAATTGAAGCTGATCAAATTCGATATCGCCGATCTCCTCCAGCATTTTCACATCGCTCGGCAGTGCCCGTACCGAAGTGGCTGTGGTTGCCGCGCCCCACTTAACCTGAATCCTGCTCGAAACCTGATCGGTCTGAATCAAAGGTTTGATCTCATTATCAAAGATACTTTTGGGAATGGTCCTACTATGGATATCAAATAGGATGCGCCCTCTCACAGCGCTATACTCAAGCTCAATCTGATCTCGGATAGGCCCGCCAGGTCTGGATAGATCCATTTTGAAGACGTCAATCAGATCAGAAATTTCCCGATGGGCGTCTTCATTCATCTGCCGAAGCTCTTCAGGAGTTTTCAGCAGCGCGTCTGGATTGGGAAGTCGGTTGATCCAGAAATCGGGTGAAAACATTTCAGGAGTGATACTTGTCAGAACAAGCGGCGCCTCAAAATTGGGAGGAGGTAAATCGGGTGAGCAAGTTTCGCAAGGAGAAATCGCACCATTACACATACAACCTGTAAGCTCGAGCTGGCCCGCCTCGAGTGGCCTCGTTAGAACGAATGCAAGGAAAATCACTGTAAGAATAATTCTCATCTTGGCTATATTATACTGAGAAAAAAGGGGAAGGCCCTAGAAATATGCGGCGAACCACTCTTTGACCTGCGAGAGGGTTCTTTGAGCCAGATTGTCTTTCGCTGATGCCCCATGTTGCTGCCTTTTCTCGTGAGAGATATAGCGAAGCAGCCCCGAAGGTCCGCACCAAGCAGGATCCATTAAAAGTTCAGCCATGGTCTCTACATGCTTAGGAGTGCCGAGTCGGACAGACGTGTTGAACCGACGACTCAAGAAATCCAAAAGCCCCTCCAGTTTCACCCCTCCTCCCGTCAATACAAAATGAGGATGACTCACCTTCTCTCCCTGAAGAAGAATCTTCGCCTCTTTCTCAATCTGACTCAAGAGCTCTTCGCCGAAGCGGAGGAAGGCCTTGTGGAACTCGGCTCGTTTGATCTGCCCATTTCCATGACCATTCCTTTCCACAAGAGGGATCAATTCCTCGCCGTATTGCGGATTCTCCTCAAGCGATCCAAATCTCTCCTTCAGCCTTTCTGCGTCACGCTGGTTCAGTTCCCAAGCGGCCGCAACGCGCGCCGTGAGGAAACGGCTCCCAAAATCAAAGCTTTTGGTCTGGGCAATTTTCCCATCGCGTGTAAGGACAAGATGCGTTGCTTCGTCTGATAAATCGATAATCAGGGTCTCGCCTTCTTTCTCCACTGCATTCAGGACACCTTCAGGCAAAACAAATGTTTTGGGAAAGTATCCTTCTAGATTGAATTCCAGAGATTCAAAAATTCGCGAGGTATTGCGGAACGAAGCGTAATTCGTCGTATAAATCTGCAGAGTCACGGCAAGCCGCTGCGCCTCAAGACCTGTAGGATCCTGAACGCTTGTTAAATTGTTCACGCTAAATGATTCGGGAATGGCTTGAAGGATCCAGTCATCCAAGGAAAGCGGGGCGACGCTTCTTGTCTGGTCGATCACACGACGAATTTCCTGGCTGGTAATCACTTTGGGGTAGCCCGAATAATAAACCGAACTGGAAAAACGCGTCATCTTAAGTTCGGGCACTGAAAGGATGACGTAGGCAGGAATCTCAAAAGCCTCTTCCCCGAGATCCAGTTTCTTTAAAAGCTCTTCAACCGAGGATGTTGCTTTATCAAGCTCGATGACGTTCCCCTTTTGAAATCCATCCGCGTTTCGAATCTCAGCGAATTTCTGGATTCGGCTCGTATCAGACCTCGCCTCCGCTACCAGCGCCGCGAGTCGGCGTGTGCCGCAATAGAAAATCAAACTTCGAGTCTCTCTCGTTTTTGCCATGTGTCAGGTTCCGTACTTTCTTACGATTAAATCTTGATATTGAAGGTCGATGTAGGCGATGAGGGGCCTGTCCTTTCCTTTCAAAAGAGGCGTCACGCCCGTTAACATATGAAACTTTTTCATCGGATGGCGGCCAAATCGTAGTTCGGGCCCGTCCTTAAGGAGAAGGGAGACGTTTCCGAGTGGATCGAGACGAAGCCTTTCCATTTTTTCAGATTTTGCAAGAGGGTGGTTTTGAAACGCCCGTACCAGATTGACGCCTTCCTCAAAGCCAGGCAGGGAAAGTTTCCTGCCCTCTCTTGGCTCTGCATTTTTCGCGTCATAGTTTTCGATCAAAAGAAAATTCTTATTCCTTGATGAATCTGTTTCCAGGATGACCCCGTCTGAGGCCACAATGTAATAAGTACCTTTGCGCTGAAGCTGGACTTGGGCAAAAGGGGTTCTTTGGTCGATCTCGATCCGCAGTGTCTTTGGAAATTGGCGGATCACCCTTGCCTCTCGAATATCGGGATCGCGCTCAACCATTTCTGAAATTTCCCGCAAAGAAATCTTGAAAAGATTTCGCTTCAAATAGGTTTTCTCAAGTTCTCGGACGATAGAAGGAGATAATGTCCCTTCGGGAATAATGTCTACGATTTGAATCAAAAAGCCTGGATCAGCGTAAAGCTCCCCGCGAATTCCCCAGAAAATCCCGAACCCTATGAGACCCAACACGAGAAGAGGCGCTCCTTTAAAAAGACCCTTAAAAAGAAGGCGAAAAAATCCCTTTGTGGCCTTCCAAGTTAGAGTTGATGAAATCTTCTTCCTTTTACGCTTTCCCATTTCTCCGCTTCCAAGCCATCCTAACGAGTTGACTGCAAAGCTCCTCAAAGGAAATCCCCGCTTCTTTCGCAGCCTTAGGCAGGAGGCTTAACTCGGTAAACCCAGGTATCGTATTGGCTTCCAGAACGTAAGGGTTGCCTTCACTGTCAGCCATCAGGTCAATACGCGAGAAATCACGAAGCCCGAGCGCCTGATGGGCCTTGAGTGCAAGTTGCTGAAATCTCCTCCTCCATGCGTCTGGGATGGGGGCTGGGACCAGGTATTCGGTCATCCCTTTGGTGTATTTGCAGTGGTAATCATAAAATTCTCCCCTGGGTTTAAGCTCAACCACAGGCAAAGCACGTTTTCCAAGGATGCCCACTGTAAATTCCCTTCCTTCGATCCGCCTTTCGGCCAGGAGGAGCGGATACTCGACAAGTGCGTGTATTAATTTTTCGACCGACTGGGGAAAATCTTCAATGAGAAAGACGCCAATGCTCGATCCGTCGTCAATAGGCTTGACGAAAAAGGGTGTTGGAAAGCTCTCGAGTTCCTTCCAATTCCGCTTCGAAAAGGTGCGCCATGAGGGCGTTGGAATCCCTGAGCGCTCAAAAATCCTCTTTGAAGCCGCCTTATCAATGGCAAGACGGCTTCCCTTGGGATTTGACCCTACATAGGGGATTTTAGCCTTCTCAAGGCGAGACTGAATCGTTCCATCCTCTCCTCCCTTACCATGAAGGGCTATGAAGGCGAGATCGATCCTTCTAAGGGCTTTGCGGGTCTTATGGGAATCTTTGGGGTCAATTCGAAGGACTGAAAAGCCAGACTTCTTGAGCCCGTTAAGCACAGCCTTTCCTGAGCGAAGCGAGATGGGACGTTCAGAAGAAGTACCGCCTGAGAGGACGCCGACTTTTAGTTTAGGCACAACCAACATGGGTAACGCTTATTTAGGAATGCTGATATTCTGAATGATTCTTATTTCTGGCTCTAGATGAACCCCGAAAGCCTCCAAAACCTTTTCTTGAACAAGTGAAATTAAATCGAGTACGTCGCTAGCCCTGGCTCCCCCTGTGTTCACAATGAAGTTTGCGTGCTTGTCTGAAATCATGGCGCCGCCAATCTTTTTTCCCTTAAGACCCACTTTCTCGATAAGTTGGCCACTTGATCCTTGTGCGCCTGCAGGATTCTTAAAGACAGACCCCGCACTTGGGTAGCGAAGATCCTGAACACGGTTGCGATAACTGAAACTCTCCTGTATCTCCTTTGTCACTGCTTCAGTAGGTGCTCGATGCAGCTTGAGTCTTCCTGCTAAAACAATCAATCCATCCAAATTGGTCTTGCGGTAATCCCATTCAAGCTCGCCCTGACTTAGATTCTTAATCTCACCCTCTGGCGTTAAGACCGTAACTTCTTCCACAAGCTCTCCGATCTCCATTTTCTTCCCTGGAAAACGGCTGAATCCTGCGTTCATCACCAGTGCGCCGCCCACTGTCCCTGGAATATGACTCAAAAATTCAGCGCCGCCAAGTCCTGCATCGCGACTAGCGAGAGCTAAACGGTAGAGACTCACCCCGCTTGAGGCTGTGACCGTTTCACGATCCTGATCGATAACGATTTTATTGGGTTCAAAATGGATGAAGGTGATAACAAGGCCAGGGAATCCATCATCTGGAAAGAGAATATTGGATCCCTTACCGATCCCCAGGATAGGCAGATCACTCTCGCGGGCAAATTCAAGGAGTCCCTGAAGTTCTTCAATGGACTTTGGCTCTGAAAAAAACTTGGCATTGCCACCGATTTGAATCGTGGAATAGCGTGAAAGTGGAACGTCAAACCGAAGCGGGATCTTGAGACCAGGTACTTTTGACCCGACGGGCAAACTCATCAGCCACCTCTCCAATGTCGCCAGCCCCCAGGAAAGCAATGACTCCCTCTCGCGAGCCTCGGGAAAGAAGGTAATCAATGACCGCATCCTTCGAGATCATCTTTACCGAAGGGTGCTTGGCTTCACGCACAGAATTGTAAATCAACTCACTGGTTATATTATCAGGATTTTCTTCCCCTGCTCCATAAATTTCTGTAAGGATAAGTTCGTTGGCCTCTCGAAACGCTTCCCCAAATTGACGACCGAGGTACTGTGTCCGTGAGAACCTATGAGGCTGAAAGATCACGGTCAGGTGCTTACCAAGTTTTGTAAGCGCACGGATCGAAGCAGCAACCTCGGCTGGATGATGAGCATAGTCATCAATCACGACCACTCTTTCGGAATCAAACTTGACTTCGAGGCGTCTCCTGGCACCGCGAAATCGGAAAAGGGCTTCTGTGATTTCATCAAGATCCAGTCCGATTTCAAGGAGTACGGCAATCGCGCCCAGTGCGTTTTGGACATTATGAATCCCAGGAACAGAGAGAACGACTTTCCCTGTATAAAACCCGTAGTGATAGACTTCAAACTCGGAATGGAATCCCTCCAGACGAATTCGATCGGCATAAACATCTGCCCCAGGCTTTAAGCCGTAACTTATACACGGTTTTCCAGACACGGGAACCAGTTGTCGAAGAACAGGGTCCTCTGCTGAATAAACAATCAGTCCTGGATTTTTCAAATTCGAAAGGAATCGGCCCATACTCTTCTTGAGGTTTTCGATATCTTTATAATGATCCATGTGGTCTTCTTCCAAGTTGGTCAGGACCACATAATGGGGCGCGTAATATTCCTGGGAGCCGTCGCTTTCATCAACTTCTGCCACAAAGAACTCATCACCTCCATAAATGGCATTGCTGCCCAAATTCACGATATCTCCGCCCACAAGGCAGGTAGGATGCCTTCTTGTTTCGGATAGAACGAAAGAAATCATTCCTGAAGTGGTCGTCTTTCCATGAGTCCCCGTAATTCCGATAGAGGTCTCGGCTTGATTGAAAAGTGAGGCCAGAGCTTGCGCCCTGTGAATGATAGGAAGATTTTTCTCTCTTGCCCAAATCATTTCTGGATGATTAAAACGGATGGCTGATGAGTAGACAACGAGGTCTCTCTCGGTAAGGAATATTTTTTCTTGCCCCGCTTGGACAGGAATTCCAAGTGCTCTCAATTCTCTCACGGCACGGCTGTCCACCTTATCCGAACCTGCCACATCGAATCCGCGGCGATGAAGAACCTTGGCAATCCCGCTCATCCCCACTCCCCCTATCCCCAGAAAATAGATTCTTCGCGACGAATCCAGGAGAGATTCCCGTATCGGTTTCATACAAGACACGCCTCCCTCTTTGAAAGAAGCCTCTCTGCTGCATCGGCGAATCTGTCACTGGCATCGGGTTTGGAAAGACGTTTTAGATTTTGAGAAAGACGGTCTCTTAAGGGAGATGAGTGGACGAGTTCCAATACATTCCTGCCAAGTTCCCGCGCTGTGAGGCCATTCTCACGGAGGAGACGAATCCCGCCTTCTTTTTCAAAAAAACCAGCGTTGAGCTCCTGATGACCCTTGGCGTGAGGATAAGGAATAACAATGGCAGGCAGGGCGAAAAGGGCAAGTTCAAAAAGAGTTCCTGCGCCAGCCCTTGTGATCGCGAGATCGGCCTCTGGATAAAGCTCCTCCATCTGTTCATGGAAGGGAAACGTCAGCGCTTCGATTCCTTTTGCAAAATACATGGTTTTGACCGTTTCAGAGTCCCTTTCTCCTGTTAAATGTATTACGGCAATTTTCCTCTTTTCTTCATCTGAAAAAGACTCGAGCGCCTCTATCCAAATACGATTGAGTGAACGGGCCCCCTGCGATCCCCCCACAATAAGGATACGGACCTTGTCGGGAGATAAAAGGTGGCTCCTCCCCCCTACTTTTTGGAGGGCACTTTCTACGAGCGATGATCGGATGGGAAGCCCCGTCGAGATAACACTCGGCGATGACGGAAGACCTACTGTTTCGTCAAAGCTCACCGCCATTTGGCTGGCGAGTCTTGCTAGCCAAGCATTTGCCAGACCCATTCTCCGATTCTGCTCGTGAACCAAGGTTGGAATCCTTTTCCTGTAACTTGCAAGAATTCCTGCAAACGAGGCATAGCTTCCGAAGCCGACAGAGAGATCGGGCCTAAAAGCAGTAAGGATCTTTTCACTTTTTAAGTAGGCCGAAATGAGTTTCCACAAAAAGGGAAAAATACGAATGATAAAACTGAGCCTCGCTGGGGAAGGAAAGGGAGAGTCGGGAAGAAAATCAAACGCGGCGTCCGTTTTTATCTTCAGTCTTTCAACGAGGAAACGTCCCTTTTCACCTGTCACAAAAAGAATTTGCGCTTCAGGGTGGCGTTTTTTGAAAGCTTCGCTAAACGCGACGGCAGGATAGAAATGACCTCCTGTGGGTCCAGTAAAGATGACGATTCTCATTACGCACTTCCGATTGTGCCTCTCCCCCTTTGAACAGCCCGATCCATGGCCAGAAGAAGACCTACTCCCAAGAGATTGAAGACAAGAGAACTCCCCCCGTAGCTTACAAAAGGAAGAGGCAATCCCTTTGTGGGAATAAGCCCTGTGGCTACAAACATATTAATGATTGCCTGAAGCACAATCAAGAGGACTAATGAAATAACAAATAACTTCTCGAAGCTCCCGCGCGCACGGCTAGCGATCTTAAGGCCTGCAAGAAGAATAACAAAATAAAGCAGGATAACGGAAAAAGTGCCCAGAATTCCCAATTCTTCTGCAATGATCGAAAAGATAAAGTCGTTGTAGCTCTGAGGAAGATAAAAAAGCTTCTGGGTGCTCTCCCCCAATCCCACACCTTTTATTCCGCCGAGTCCAAACGCAAGGAGTGATTGGATAATCTGAAACCCGCTTCCCTGGGGGTCGCTCCAGGGATTCAAATAAGCGGTTACTCGACTCAAGCGGTAAGGAATCCGAACCACCAAAAAGTAAAAAGCGGGCACGAAAATCAGGCTCGAAAAGAGAACATACCTTAAAGGAATCCCTGCTAGAAAAAGGAGAATCGCAGAAACTATAAAGATGAAAACAGAGGAACCCAAATCGGGCTGGAGCAGAATAAGACCACATGTCAGTCCCAAAATAAGAAGCGGGGGCAACAGAACACTGAGTTCGCCCCGCTGAACCCCTTTGATACGCCGAGACAAGTAATCGGATAGATAGAGACAGATTGCCAGTTTTGAAATCTCGGAGGGCTGAAAATTAAAAGGGCCGAGCCGCACCCAACGCCTTGCTCCCCCTGCTTCATGACCTAACAGTGGAACGAAGACAAGGGTAAGAAGAAGAATCGAGAAGATAAGAATTTCGCGGGAATGTTCCTTCCAAAGATAAGGATCGCGGCCAGCAACTAGAAAAAGAAAGACCGTTCCAATCACTGCGTAGATGATCTGCCTGATCAAAAAGTAGGTAGGACTTTTGAAAACCTGTTCAGCGTAGATAGCGCTGGCGCTATAGGTCATCACAATTCCAAAGCTCACAAGGAGGTAAACCGTGACGAAGAGAATCTTTCCTTCTTTTGACATGAGGGATTACAAAGCCGCTACCAATTCTTTGAAGAGCCTTCCTCTTTCTTTGTAATTAGGGAATTGATCAAAGCTGGCGCAGGCAGGTGAAAGGAGGATAATATTTCCTGGCTTCGCAATCTTGAGTGCCTCTTGGAAGGCTTCTGAAAGTCCCTGAACTTTCGTTAAAGGAGCGGCCCCATTCCAACTTTCCCAAAGGAGATCTTGAGCCTCTCCAAAGACGATAGCGCGCTTCACCTTCTTGGCAAGCCTCTCCCTGACTAGACGAAAATCAGCGCCCTTGTCATGACCTCCTGCAAGAAGAATCACATGGCCATCGGGAGACTGGTCAAGCGCCCAAATCAACGCTTCAATCGTCGTGCATTTGGAATCGTTAATGAATTGAATCCCGTTGATTGCACGAACCCTTTCAAGGCGGTGTTCCAGACCAGAAAAGCCAGTCAAAACAGACCATGTTTTTTCTGGATCAAGTCCTCTGAGTTTTGTAATCTCGAAGAGAAGCTGTTCGTTTGAATTTCTCCCCTCCTCTCCTCCAAAATAAACAACCCGAGACGGGAAGTGGAAGTCAGGGAAAAGGTTTTTCTGATCTTGTTCACGAAGCAGAGCGAAATCGTGGGACGATTGATTCTGAAAGAGTCGGAGCTTGGCTTGGATATATTCCTGCATCGAGGCATGCCAGTCCAGATGGTTCAGCCCCACATTCAAAAGAATTCCAATGTGAGGAGCAAATGAATAAGTGTGGACCAGTTGGAAGGAGCTGATTTCAAGAACGATTTCAGTGTCTCTATCCAATCGATCCGCCTCCCCGATCCAGGGATTCCCGATATTCCCACAAACCACGCTCAGTAGACCATTGGCTTCGTAGATCCGCTGGAGGAGCGTGGCCGCTGTGGTCTTTCCACTTGTTCCTGTTACCGCGGTCACTCTTCCTTTCGAAAACCACGAGGCTGTTTCTATCTCACTCACCATGGGAATCTTTTTTTCCTGAAGGAAGCGGTAAACCTCAGAAGAAGGGGGAATGCCTGGTGAAATCAAGACCCAGTCACACTCCGCGATTTTCTCAAGTGAATGTTTAGCGAGTTCATGGGGAATCTTTTCTTCTTTGAGCTGAAGGGAACGTTTCTTTAAGATTTCAGAAACTTGGGCGTCAGATACAAATACCGAATACCCTTTTCTTTTAAGGAAAAGAGCGCTCAAAAGTCCTGTCTCGCCGAGCCCTAAGACAGTGACTCTCTTTTTCTGCTTCAAATTTCTCATCTTAATTTAAGCGTGCTGAGTCCCACTAAGGCCAAAATGAAACTGATGATCCACAGCCGAATCGTAACCTTTGATTCAGGCCATCCTTTGAGCTGAAGATGATGGTGAAAAGGGGACATGAGAAAAATCCTTTTCTTTCGGAATTTAAAACTGACTACCTGGAGGATAACAGAAAGGGCTTCCCAGACAAAGACGCCACCTGCTATGACAAGAACAAGCTCCTTTTTCGTCAAAATGGCGATAGCGCCCAACGCCCCTCCAAGCGAGAGAGACCCTGTATCCCCCATCATCACTTCAGCAGGATAAGCGTTATACCAAAGAAATCCCGCACTCGCCCCCATCAAGGCCGCACAAAAAACGGCGAGTTCACCCGCTCCTGCAACATAAGCAATTTGAAGGTAGGCAGCATGATCAACACGACCCACTACGTAAGAAATCATTGCAAAAGCACCGGCCACAAAAAGAAGACAACCGATAGCAAGACCATCCAATCCATCTGTCAGATTCAAAGCATTGGAAGTACCGACGAGAACAAGGACAACAAAAGGAATGAAGAGGGCGCCGATGTAAATCATTAGGTCTTTGAAGAAAGGGAAGTGAACCATCTTGTCGAAGGAGGGATCCATATAAAGGTATAGCCCCAATGCAATCCCTGCGACCAATTGGCCTGCAAATTTAGTAAACGAGGAAAGGCCGCGCGAGCTTTTGCTTTTCAGCTTGATCCAATCATCGAGGAAGCCTACTACACCAAACCAGATCGTGATTCCCGCTACAATCCAGACATAGTGAACAGTCCAATTCCCCCAAAGGAAGATGGATAGGATGAGACTTGCGACAATCAGCAGCCCCCCCATGGTCGGCACCTGTTTTTTATGAGCGTAAAAGGCGTGGATCGCCTGCGCATGTTCGCGCTCGGTATGAGCCAAGGCCTGCATTTGTTTGAGCATTCGAATAACCCAGGGACCGAAAATAAGACACACTAAAAATGCAGTAACGCTCGCCCCTGCCGTGCGGAAGGTAATGTAACGGAAGATATTAAAGAACGGGTGCAGGTCTTTTAGCGGGTAGAGAAGGAGATAAAACACTCATGACCTCTTCAAACTTCATTGCCCGAGATGCCTTAAAGAGCACCTGATCCCCTGGCTTTAAAAACGTCCCCAAGAAATCAGTAAGCATTTTCTTGCTCTCAAAATGGAGGGTAACGGGCGGGTTTCCCTCACTTTCGCAGACAAGACTGGTTTCCTGAATCCAGTGTCCGATGGTAAAAAGAGCCTGAAAGCCTTTTCCTGCGATGCTTCTTCCAATGGCTTGATGAAGACTTTTGGATTCGGCCCCTAACTCAAGCATATCGCCCAACACCAAAATCTTCCGTCTCCCGCCTTCTAAGTCCTCAAAGGCTTCAAGGGCCTTCTCAACAGAATAGGGATTAGCGTTGTAACAGTCATTAACAAAGACAACGCCTTCCTTGGGAGAATAAATCTCAAACCTTCCTTTCGGAAATTCGATATCCGTCCAGATGGAAGGAAAGGCATCGAGAGAGATACCGCAGGCAAAGCAGGCCGTGAGCGCAGCCAAAGCATTCTCAGCCTGAAAGGCGGCGTACCCAGGAAAACGAAAGTTCCAGCGCTCATTCACTTCAAATTCAACCCAGCTATCTTCTACTTTCACTTCCGTGAGTCTAAAATTGGAGTGGCGTTCCTTCCCAAAATAGAGGATCGAAAGCTTTCTCTTTTTGGCTCGGTGGATAAGCTCTGGGTCCCGATCAGGGAGGATGAGCGTTCCCTTATTCTTCAAAAGACTCTCAGCCAGTTCTAATTTCGCTTCGTAAACACCATCCATTGACCCAAAACCCTCAAGATGGGCTGGTGAAACACCCGTGATCACTCCTACTTTGGGTTTTAATAGAGCGCTCAGCTTTTTAATCTCTCCCCGATGGTTCGCGCCTAATTCCGCAACACAAAATTGATGTTCAGGCTTAAGCTGGAAAAGGGTGAGAGGAAGACCCAAATGATTGTTGTAATTCCCAGAGGAAGTCAAGATGGGATACTTTGAAGAAAGCAAAAAACGCAAGAATTCTTTGGTGCTCGTTTTCCCTACGCTCCCTGTCACCGCTATACCGATTGCGGAAAGGTGGCTTTTGTAATGTGCTGAGAGTAAAGCGAGCGCCTCTTCTGTATCCGTAACGGGGATAAGGTTGTGGAAAAGGGCCCGTTCGCGATAAAGTCTCTCGCGCACGCCTTTAAAAAATTCCTTATGGATGACAGCCCCGTTTGCACCCTTTCTGAAGGCATCCCAGAGAAAGTCGTGCCCGTCCCGATCTTTGCCTTTAAGAGCGAAGAAAACGTCCCCTGAGCGGAGAGTGCGGGTATCAATGGAAGCGCCCGACCAATTTTTGTGAGGATCTGGGAATAAGACCTCCCCTTTGAGATATCGAGCCGCTGATTCAAAGCTCCAATCAGACTGCAATTCGACTTCTCCTTTTATTCTTAAGTATTTCCCTGACG
>JACQLI010000036.1 GCA_016204125.1 Candidatus Omnitrophota bacterium | reverse complement strand
ACGATTTTTCTATGACACAGAATGTTCCAAGGCATGTCGCCATCATCATGGATGGGAATGGTAGGTGGGCCAAGGAGCGGGGATTCCCCCGTGTGCGCGGACACCAAAAGGGCGTTGAAAGGATTCAGGATATTATCGAAACCGCGATTGAGGTTGGCGTCGGTTATCTTACTCTCTACGCCTTCTCCAAAGAAAATTGGGTGAGACCCAAAGAAGAGGTGAGTTTTCTCATGAGCCTCCTTTCGATCTATCTTGATCAAGAGCTCCCTCGGCTTAAAGAAAATGAGATTCGTTTCAACGTGATCGGTTCTGTTAATGATTTGTCACCAGAGGTCAGGAAAAAAATTGAACGCAACATGGCCGAGACCCGAAATTACAACAAGCTTGTTTTAACCTTGGCGCTGAGCTATTCAGGGAGAGTGGAGATTGTGGAGGCTTGCCGCAAAATTGCTCAAAGGGTCAAGAAGGGGGAAATTGATCTCGATTCAATCAAGGAAGATACTATCCAGCAGGCGCTTTATACCTCGAACCTGCCCGATCCCGATCTCCTGATTCGAACATCGGGCGAACTTCGGGTCAGCAATTTCCTTCTTTGGCAAATTTCGTACTCTGAGATTTACGTGACGGAGGTCCTCTGGCCTGATTTTACGAAAGAAGAGTTCAAAAAAGCGATTGAAGCGTTTCAAAAACGGAAAAGGCGGTTCGGACTTGTAGAGTCTCCACCTCAAAAATGATCACCGAAACAGATCCGCTGGCAAAACGGCTTGTGACCTCGGCCATTCTCATCGCGGTAAGCGTTTACACGATTTTCTTTGCCACTCCCTGGTTTTTTTTTCTTGTTGTCGAGGCCCTCATGCTTTTGGGTCTCAATGAATTTTTGACTCTGGCAGAGAAAAAGGGGATTGTGATCAATCACGGTCTGGGGCTTTTTTTTGGGGCCCTCCTTCCGCTTTCCTATTTTTTTCCATCGGAATCGCTTATTTTTGTTATCGGATGCCTCGCCATCTTTGTTTTTAATTTCCATCGCAAGCTTCGCGAGCAGGCTCTGGTGAGTACGGCGGTTACTGTCTTTGGTCTTGTGTATGTGGCCTGGTTTTTTTCCTTCTTGATGAAAATCCGTTATCTTCCGAATGGAGCCAAATGGGTTTTTTACACGATCCTTATTGTCAAATTGGGGGATGCGGCAGCCTACTTCTTTGGCAAGGCGTTTGGACGCATGAAGCTTGTGGAGCATATCAGCCCGAAAAAGTCAGTGGAAGGAGCCATTGCGGGATTCCTAACCACGGTTCTCACTTCTCTTGTTTCCAAGGTTTATCTTCCCCATGTGGATACGATCCATCTTTTCGTGATGGGAGTTGCTATAGGACTCCTCGCGGGTCTCGGAGATTTGGCCGAAAGCTTGATCAAGCGGGATGTGGGGGTTAAAGACTCAGGAACTCTTCCTGGGCTTGGCGGCATGCTTGACGTATTGGACAGCCTCCTTCTCTCCATTCCTTTTGTTTACTACTACATCACAGCCTTTCCAGGAGTTTACTGAATCGAATGAAAACCCTCTCAGTCGTTGGTTCGACAGGATCGATCGGACAGAAGGTTCTTGAGATTGTTCGCCTTCATCCTGAGAGATTTCGAATCGCCGCTCTTGCCGCTCGCAAAAATACAAAAATTCTTCTTAAACAAGCAAAGGAATTTCGACCCAGAATGGTTTGTGTTTTTGATGAAATTCAGGCGAGGGGAATCAAGTCGAGTCTTGAAAGGCTTGGTGTCCGTCTTGTGACAGGAGAGGAAGGGCTTTTGGAGGTAAGTGCAATCGGTGAAGCCCAACAGGTGATCTTTTCTTTGGTTGGGGCAAAAGGCCTCCCGCCCATTTTCGAGGCGATTCGCAAAGGCAAAGATGTGGCCATTGCCAATAAAGAACCTCTTGTGATGGCGGGTGAACTGCTGGTGAGCGAGGCCGCCAAGAGAAGAGTAAAGCTTCTCCCCATTGACAGCGAACATTCAGGACTTTGGCAGTGCCTTGAAGGAAGAATCAAAGAATCGGTTAGGAAATTGATTCTTACCTCCTCAGGGGGTCCTTTCAGGAAGAGAAAGGGATCGCTTGCGAAGGTTACCGTGAAAGAGGCTCTCCGCCATCCTAAATGGCGGATGGGACCCAAGATCACGGTTGATTCGGCGACCTTAATGAATAAAGGGCTTGAAGTGATTGAGGCATCCAATCTCTTCGGTCTTGGAGTCGACCGAGTGGAAGTTTTGATTCATCCCGAAGCCGTGATTCATGCCCTCGTGGAATTTATCGATGGTTCGCATTTGGCGCAGCTTGCCGTCACGGATATGAGAGTTCCGATTCAATATGCGCTCAGTTTCCCCGAAAGACTCAACCATCTTTTCCCTCATCTTGATCTTGTCAAAGTGGGGTCGCTTCATTTTGAAAAACCCAATCTTAAAAAGTTTCCCTGTCTTGAATTTGGCTACGAGGCCCAGCGTCGTGGGGGCACCATGCCCGCGGTTCTGAATGGAGCCAACGAGATAGCTGTGGAAAAATTTCTTACCGAAGAGATCCCCTTTCTTGGAATTCCAAAGATGATTGAAAAGGTCATGCAAAAGCATCGGGTGAAGGCCAAACCTGGGCTGGCCGATATTCTGGAAGCCGATCAGTGGGCGAGAAAGGAGGCGACAAAACTTCAATGACATTTCTTACCGATCTCATTCCAACTTTACTTGTTCTTGGTATTCTGATTCTTATCCATGAGTGGGGACATTTCATCGCCTGCCGTTTATCCAAGGTTCAGGTAGAAAAGTTTTCGATCGGATTCGGACCCGAGATTTTTCATTTCCAAGGAAAGGAAACAAAATACGTTGTGAGTTTGTTTCCACTTGGCGGCTTCGTGAAGCCTGCAGGGGAGTCGGCCTCGGAGCTGGGTACGGAAGGACCCAAACCGCACGACTATTTAGCAGCGTCAGTATGGAAACGGATTTTCATTGTCATCGCAGGTGTGGCGATGAACTATCTCCTAGCTTTCCTGATTTTCTCAGGCATTTTTATGATGGGTCGACCCATTCCTCAAGCAGTGATTGGAGGTTTTGTAGAGGGTTATCCCGCTTTTGCGAGCGGGTTAGCTAAGGGAGACCGCGTTCTGGCAGTAGGGGGAACTCAAGTGGGCACTTGGCAGGAGTTGACTGACGCTTTGAGCCGTCTCACGACTGAGGAAGCAGAGCTATTGGTTTTACGTGGCAGTCAGACTCAAACTGTCAAAGTCCCGCTTCGTATTGAAACCGTGCCGGATGTTTTTGGAAAGAGTCATCGCCTGGCCCGCCTCGGAATCAAACCCGATCCTGAGGTTTACAGAATTGAAAAACTCTCTTTTGGTGTAGCGGTCAAAGAAGCTTTTTTAACTGAACTTGAGCTCGCAGCGATGACCTACAAAGCTCTCTATTATCTTGCAACAGGACACCTATCGCTTAAAACCCTTTCTGGACCACTGGGTATCATGTCCATGACAGGGACAGCTGTTAAAATGGGACTTATTTATATACTTCATCTTACAGCCGTATTGAGCGTTTCGCTTGCCGTTATCAATCTTCTTCCGATTCCTGCCCTTGATGGAGGACATCTCGCCTTTTTGATTATCGAAGCTGTTCTTAGGCGACAAGTCAGCATCAAATTTCAGGAGAGGGCTACGCAGGTCGGTTTTGCCTTCCTTATGATCCTGATGGCCTTCGTTCTCTACAATGACTTGGTGAACCTTCAAGTCATCGACCGCGTCAAATCAGTCTTAGGGCGATAATGACAACTCATTATCCAAGGCGATCTCGGCAAGATCCCTCCGCGAATGGGAGAAAATTGCCTTTCCCCTCAGCGGGCCTCCTTGCAACAACTCTACGCGACCCCGAGGCTGGGGCCCACGCCGTCCCTCGTCTGGAACCCTTGGCGGCGTTTTCCCATCCTCGGTCTCGCAAGAGTTGTAGTGCTCTCTTCGGCCCTGATTGCTTCGGTGGAAAGAAATTTTCTCCTTGCCGAAAGGTCCTCGCCAAGGGCCGAATCGGATTCGCGTTCACTAGAAATCTTACGAGGCGACATTGGAAAGCCGATGGCCTCCGCCACATTTCTTGGCGGAGGAACAGCGGAAGGATTCCAATGGCGGCTCGTGTAGATTTCTCGCAAGGAATCCGCCTGAGGCCCTGGCGATGGACCTTTTGGCTGGAGATTGTTTGATGCGCTGGACTGAGACTCTGATTCCGACTCTTAGACAAGCGCCAGGGGAGGCTGAAGCAAGCTCTCACCGTTGGCTCGTTAGAGGAGGTTTCATCCGTCAGTTAGGGTCTGGCATTTATAGCTACCTGCCGCTTGGCCAAAGAGTTCTTCAAAAAATTTCCGCCATCATTCGAAGTGAAATGTTTCGTGCTGGTGCTGATGAGGTGCTCCTGCCCGCTCTTCATCCTGCTGAACTCTGGAAGAAGACAGGTCGTTACGATGCGCTTGGCGGCGACAAGATTTCCTTTCAAAGCCGCTCAGGTCAGGAATATGTTTTAGGTCCGACCCATGAAGAAGTTATCACGGACCTTGTGGCGAAAAGCATCAAATCTTATCAGGATCTCCCGCTGACCCTTTTTCAAATCCAAACCAAGTTTCGTGATGAGCTTCGTCCCCGATTCGGCATAATCCGCACCAAGGAATTCATTATGAAGGATGCCTATAGCTTCGATAGAGATGAGCCAGGCCTTGAAGAAAGTTATCAAAAGATGAAGAAGGCTTACGAAAAAATTTTTAGTAGGTGCGGGCTCAAATTTCAGGTTGTAGCTGCTGATCCAGGACTCATGGGAGGTAATGTCTCACAAGAATTCATGGTGGAGTCTCGTTATGGGGAGGACCGCGTGGTGAGATGCGATAAGTGTTCAAGCCTAACGAGTCTGGATATCGCTGGCAGGGGACAGGTAAAGGCCAAATCGGCTCCCGAACCCTCTGGAAAAAAGCCAGAGGTCTTCGACACACCCAATCTCAAGACCATCGAAGAGATTGCAACTCACTTCAAGATTCCTCGAGAGAAAATGGTGAAGACGTTGATTTATGTCGGGGATGATAAACCTCTTGCTGCCTTGGTTACAGGTGAGAGCGAACTGAGTGAAGGCAAGTTGAGGCGCCTTGGCGGTGTGAAGGTGCTCCGTATGGCGACTGCGCAGGAGATCGAAAAATTTACGGAAGCTCCCGTTGGTTTCACAGGACCTGTGGGGCTTAAAGGCATTCCTCTTTTTGTAGACTATGACGTTGAAGGAGCGGGCGATTTTGTTACAGGGGCCAACCAAAAAGACAAACACCTCAAGAATGTCAACGTGGGCAGGGATTTCAATCCTACTCAAGTGGGTGATCTCCGCTTTGTAAAAGAGGGAGATCCTTGCTCGGAATGTGGATCAAAGCTCAGGATTATCACAACCATGGAGGTGGGTCATATTTTCAAGCTGGGGACTCGTTATTCGGAGTCTCTCGACGCAGCTTTTGTCGACGAAACAGGAAAAAGGCGTCATGCCCTTATGGGCTGTTACGGAATCGGCGTCACCCGTGTCTTGGCGGCGATTGTCGAAGAGCACCAGGACGAAAAGGGCATCAAGTGGCCGCGTACAGCGGCTCCTTATTTAGTTCATATGATTACGGTCAACGAGTCGGATCAGACGACAAGGAAAACAGCCAAGGATCTTTACGAAAAAGCAATAAAAGAAGGTTACGAAATTCTGTATGATGACCGCAATGAAAGGGCGGGAGTTAAATTCAACGATGCCGACCTTATCGGAATTCCTCTCCAGGCAATCCTTGGAGAAAAAAATTTGAGCAAAGGTTTAATTGATTTTAAAAATCGCTCCACTGGCCAATCTGAACTAGTGAAGATCGACGAAGCCGTGGACTATATCCGACGCTTCTGTTCGAAGACAAACGATGAATAAAAAATTCCGATATATCTTGAGCGGGTTCCTATTAATAGGCGTTCTCATAGGGATGGTGCTGGTTTTTCGTTTCAGGCTGCCTAAAGCACAATCGACAAGTGCCCATTTTCCAAGAGCGCAGGGGCCTCGAGATGCACCCATTCAGATTGTCGAATACAGTGATTTTCAATGTCCCGCCTGTCAGGTTGCGCAGCAGGCCTTGAACGAAATTTTGTCTGCGAGCGAGGGCCGCATCAGAGTGATTTACCGCCATTTCCCATTACGGAATCACCGCTGGGCGCCTCTGGCTCACCATGCGGCAGAGTGTGCAGCGAAGCAGGGTAACTTTTGGCGCTATCATGATGCGCTCTATGGCGGGCAATCGAGCTGGTCAGGAAATACAGAGGTTCCTATCGAAACATTTATGAGTTATGCCAAAGACTCAGGACTTGAATTAGACCAGTTTGCAAACTGCCTCACTGATACCCGTATTGATGACGAGATTCAGGAAGAGATATTGGCTGGAGAAAGTCTGGGGGTGCGTTCAACGCCGAGCTTTTTTGTAAATGGCAAGCTTGTTGTCGGCGCCGACGCTTTGCGTGCGGAAGTGAATAAACTGAGTTCCGAATGAAAACGACCACGAGCGCTCGTTTATGGTTCATCGCTCGGATTGTCGTAGGCTTTGTCTTCGCCTATGCGGGTTTTTCGAAACTCCTTGAGCCGAGTGCCAATTTTGAGGCGGTCATCATGAAATACGGGATCTATCCCCCTCAATGGGTGCCATGGATTGCAAAGGTCCTTCCCTGGCTTGAGTGGGTGCTTGGATCCTTCCTGATAGTGGGGTATGCCCCCCGTTTCACAGGGATCGGTTTAGGTCTTCTTTCCTTAGGATTCTTGATAACCTTGGCTTCGAGTGAACTTTTGGTGGCATCGGGAGGAAGTGATTGCGGCTGTTTTGGTAGTTTGGGATTTCATCTCTCCATCCGTCAAATCTTCGTTGTCGATCTGGTGAGTTTTCTAGTTGCATTAAGGGTGGCTTTCCTGAGAGAATTTCCCTGGACTATTCACTCTCTTCTATCAATGGACGATACTATAGAGAACAAAAAAGGAGATGGACGATGAAGCGAAGCATTTTTCTTTTCCTTATCGTATTCACTTTTGTATCGGGTACAGCTTGGGCAGATGCGGCAACTAAACTCTCAAGGGGTATCAGCAATATCGCCTTTGGGTGGTATGAAGTAATCAACGAAGTGGGAAGTGAGACGGACCAGCACGGTCTAGTCATTGGACCTGTTTCGGGGCTGCTTCGCGGCCTTTTCTTTGGCGTCGTGAGGACAGGGGCTGGGGTCTACGAGGTTGTGACATTTCCCTTTCCCAACTGGAAGAGAGGATATGACCCTGTCGTCTTGCCTGAATCGGCCTTTATGCGAAATGTCGAATCCCCGTCGTCAAAAAGTGGTCCTACCCTTTGATCACAGTGTCCAAGTCTTCGAGAACTGGCTCGTCATGATAAAAGGGTGTCGCGAGTTCATAAGCGCCCACCAAGGTCCGCTTTAAACCCTGATGCAGACCATCGAACAGTCCCAGCGTCCATCCTTCCAGAAAACTTTCCTCGCTTCGGGTGTCGATATGGTGGTAAAGCTCACCCCCCATGCCAAAGAGCCCATCCTCGATGCCTCGGATCGTCTTATCCTTTGTAGCCGTGATCCACGCACCTGTGTCTACCGCCCAAACCGTCGGGATAGCAAACCCCAGGACGAAAAAGGTAAGAACCAGTATCGTCATGCTCTTTTTCAAGTTGCGTCACCTCCCTTCTCAGCTCTATCTAAAATATACCACATGGCTTGGGTTGTAGCCCTTTGCCTCCCTATCCTTACAGGCTGCGGGAGTGTCTCAAACCTCAATCTGGGCAAGCCTAGAAACATACCCCCTGAATTCCAGGGGCAAAAGGTGGGTGTTTACGTTCACGAGAAAGCCGAACGTTTCCACCTTGTGAGCAACTCTACTTTTGACGTTTCTGACCTGATGGCTTACCACTTAGAAAATGTGCTTCCCTTTTCCACCCAAAACGCCTTGCAAGAGATCTTTGGACTAGTGGAGACAAAAGATCCAGGGCCAGATGTTAGGTTCAGAAGTTCTGATTTGGCTGGTTATTTCGAGGTTCGGATAGACGGTGCGCGCTACGACTTTCCCGAGGCCAATGTTTCCAATCTGAGGGCAGAGGTGCAGCTTCTGGTGGAGTTTAAGACGCTACAGAATGAGCTTGTTTGGCAGCAACTCTTTGAGGGTCAGGGGACTGGCTACGCGGACGCCAATCAGAAATTAACCGAGTTTGGCCGCGGGTCTTCACAAGCCTTAGAGGATGCCTTTCAAGACGCTATCGATCAGATGCAGGATGGGATTCTAGCCTCCGAAAGACTCAAGCTGCACTTCCGCGATCGCCAACCGCAGCCGTAACTGGCCTTTAAGAAGTCCATTCGGGCTAGTCAGCGGCCCATAATCCTACCCCGCGTTTCCTTTCCTCTTGTTCCTATCCATTTTCCCGTCTATCTTTCCTTAGTTGTATGAAAGCTAACAAGAGTTCTCCAAACGAGATGCTTGATTATGTGATTCAAGATTTCTTAGAACTCAAGGCGTCTCTTGAAGGTGACAAGGTGAGACAAATCAAAGAGTTTCTTCTTTCTCAGGATACGGATCACGCTGTCGTTACGCCTATCGAAGGTTTTCAGCTTGCCAGGCAGCTTGTGCTCGTGGTGCAGGGAAGTCAACGTGCGTTAAAGAGGCTCATACTTGTGGGTTCCGAAGACGGGAAAGTAGAAATCAAAAACCTCTCATAGAGCGTCTGGTCTCTGGAGGCGTTACTGGTAGTGCCAGGCTGCTTTGACTAAGCCTATGCCAAGAAAACCTAGAGAGCTCTTAGACGAAGGCTATTATCATCTCATCGCAAGGGGAAATAACCGTCTCTTTATCTTCTCCATTCCAGGCGGCTTTGAAGTCTTCAAAACTCTCCTCCTAGAGTCAAAGAGGAAATATCCCTGGAAACTTTCTCATTATTGCCTCATGGTGAATCACATCCATCTCTTGGGCCAGATCACGAAAGGGAAGAATCTACCCAAGCTTATGCAATACCTTCTCTTCGAATACTCCCGCTGGTACCGGAAACAAACGGGCTACACAGGACACCTTTGGCAGGGGAGATACAAAAGCCCTTTGATTGAGAAGGAGAGTTACTTCCTCGAATGCGGCCGTTATATCGAAAGAAATCCTGTGAGAGCGAAGATTGTGAAACAGGCGGAGGACTATTCTTATTCAAGTTACCGTTACTATGCCTTTGGAGAATCCAATCCGCTTGTCGACGAAGATCCTTATTACGAAGATTTAGGTCACGATCCAGCCAGCCGGCAGAAAGCTTATCGAGAGTTTGTCAGACTAGAAGGACCCTACGATAAACTTGTTGATCAATCACTCTTGGAGATTTATTTCTAGCATGGCACCAGCAGTAACGCCTCCTCCTGGGACGAAAATACTTGTGGTGGATGATGATCCAGGAGTTCTTGAAATGCTTCGGGATTATTTTTCATCTCGGGCATTTGATGTTGCCACAGCGAATACTGCCTTCGACGCCTTGAAGCTTGCCTTCCATGAAAGGCCCGATACCCTGATCCTCGACTTGGGGCTTCCTGATTACCCAGGGGAAGAGGTGCTCCGCCGCGTAAAGAAGTTTTTGCCCAGCACTCGGGTCATGATCTTAACAGGCAGGAGCGATCCCGAGCTCGAACCTCGTCTTCGTAACCTGGGCTGCGACTCGTTTCTCCTCAAAGGCACGCCCTTAAAGACTCTCGAAGAGACCA
The DNA here is from genome assembly GCA_016204125.1 of Candidatus Omnitrophota bacterium. GTDB lineage: Bacteria > Omnitrophota > Omnitrophia > Omnitrophales > JACQLI01 > JACQLI01. Next base: position 21,415 of record JACQLI010000036.1, on the reverse strand, counting down.
TCCTGAGCTGGACTCCTCGAACAGACCCAGGCAAACGAAGAAATTGACAAAATGTAGCGATAATGCTACATTTTAGCATGCTCCCGTTAGGCCGAACTGTCTATCTCTGGCGCATCACACGTCATCTCACCCAAGAAGAGCTTGCCCGCCTCGCGGCCATTCCAAGACCCAATCTTTCTAGTCTTGAGCAGGGGAAGAGGGAGGTCAATTTATCCACCCTTCGGAACCTCGCATCAGCACTTGGCATAACTGCAGGGCAGCTTGTGGACGGTATTCCTCCAGAGCGGGAAAAAATAAGCGAAGGATTGAACCGTGTTCGGCTTGAAGGGATTGCTGATTGTGTGACAGGAAAAAGAGTCAGATTATCGGAGTTTGATATGAAAATCGCCTCTCTTTTGACCCCCCTCATACGAAGCCGTCTCGCCATTCATGGCAAGCGGATTCGACTTCCCCGTCGGAACACGCGAAATATCGAGAGGAGCTGGCTTCTTCTGAGATCCCTTCTTTCTCCTCAGGAAATCAGTTCGCTTATTGAACGGGTCGAAGGCCGCTTTCGATGAAACGAAACGAAATCGACCGTTACTTTCGTGAATTCTCAAAGGAGATAAATTTTCCTGTTCGAGTCATCCTTACAGGAGCGGCAGCGGGATCCCTGATGGGGGGAGTGCGCCCAAGTATGGATATCGACTTTGCAATAAAAATGAGATCAAGGCGATGGGATGAGATAGCCGAGGCGGTAAAACGGGCGAGTCGTAAGACAGGGATTGCTGCCAATTTTGCTGAGGACATCGACCGCTGGTCGTCAATCAGCTATCTGGATTACAGACGCCATACAAGAAGTTATCAGCGCTTCGGAAAGGTAACCGTGTGTATTTTAGAACCCGAATACTGGGCCATTGGAAAACTGGCTCGGTTTTTGGAAACAGACGTGAGCGATCTGGTTCAGGTATTCAAAAGACAAAAGCCGTCACCTTTAAAGATGGCAAGAATTCTCGGCCAAGCTCTTGCCAAAAGCCCCAGCTCCACAGCCTCGTTTCAGTTTCGTTCTCAGGTCGAATATTTTTTCAAGACCCAGGCGAAGAACATCTGGGGCGGCAGTTTTAATCTAAATCATTTTACAAAGACCTTCCACCGCTACGCAGGTATCGTAGGATAGTTTAAGCAGTCATTTTGGCTCCCACGTTACGCCAAGTGGGCTATTGCTGAATCCACCCTCAGTCTGTCGCCAGCCATTTTTCTTGTCCCCCTTCAAGCCACGGAGTTATTTTGTGTTGCGGATTCAAAGGAGGTCTCTCAAATGAAAAATAGATTCGCCCTTTTTTGCTGTCTTCTGTCACTTGTCACCTGTTACTTGCCACTTGTTCACGCGGCTATTCCCAAAGTCATGACTTACCAAGGAATCCTCAAAGACGCCTCAGGAAATTTTCTCACAGGAACTTACTCCATGACTTTTCGAGTGTACGCGGTCCAAACAGGCGGGACAGCACTTTGGTCGGAAACTCAGTCAGCTGTCTCTGTGTCATCAGGTCGTTTCAGTGTTCAATTGGGAAGCGTTACCCCGCTTAACCTTTCTTTCAACCAAGACCACTGGCTCTCCCTTCAGGTGGGAACAGATTCTGAAATGTCGCCTCGTGTCAGGCTTACTAGTGTGGGCTATGCCTATATGGCGGAGCAGGTCGTCAATGGATTCACGCAGGCGCAACACGACTCGCTCACCCACCGCAATATCGAAGGAGTCATGGCCAATACCACCAATATCGCCAAGACCAATTTCAAACTCGATGCCTACACCAAGGCCTCAGCCAACAGCATGGGAGATCTCATCATCGATACCTTCAGTGACGCCACAGGCATTAACCCCACAGGTTCGTCAGGTTACACCTGGCGGGGGAGTCCTGATTATGACGTGGTGGCAGGAGCGGGAGGGATCGACGCGAGCGCCGTCCTTATGCTCCATGCCAATGGGACGGATGCCTCCGCCACCTTCACGGATTCAAGCCAAACCCCCAAGACCCTCACTGCCAATGGCAACGCCCAGATCGACACGGCCCAATCCAAATTCGGCGGGGCGTCAGCTCTCTTTGATGGATCAGGGGACTATCTTTCGATTCCCGACTCGGCTGACTGGGACTTCGGCACGGGAGATTTCACAATTGACTTCTGGGTCAGGTTTAACACCGTAGGTACCCAGGTATTTGTGGATAGGAATGCTGGCGATATTGCAGTTAGAAGGGGTTCGGATGGGACGTTGAAATTTTCAATTAACGGGAATGATCAGATTGTGAGTGCAACCTGGAGTCCCTCGGTTAATGTTTGGTATCACATTGCAGCGGTACGATCAGGAACAAGTGCCTATCTGTTTGTAAACGGGGTTCAGCTTGGAAGTACCGGCACAAGCAGTCATAACATTACCGGAACTACCGGTATGGCGGTTGGTGCAAGAGGAGATGGGTATACGCCGATTGACGGTTGGATGGATGAAGTAAGGATCTCAAAAGGCATCGCGCGCTGGACCTCAAATTTTACTCCGCCTACAGGTGAATACACAACTCCGTCAGGCTCTGCGACCGTCGCGTCGATCGCTTTCTCTGAAACCGTGACTCCGAAAGAGGCGATGGTGATAGCGAGCGAAACCTTAAACACAGGCACGATCACTTACTCTGTCTCACGCGATAACGGTACCACATGGACCCCATGCACCAAAGAGACGGTCTGCAACATCTCAAGTCAGCCTTCAGGTACCCAGATCAAGTGGAAGGCTGCCATCACAGGCAATGCCGAACTTGAATCCATCGCCGTGGCGTTATGAGAAAGGGGGTATTTCAAATGAGAACCATTTTATTTGTCTCTTGCTTGCTCTTCGTCGCTTGCTGTTTGAATCCAGGCCAGCTATTTGCCAAACCCGAACGGATTCCTATCAAGTCGGAAGAGATGAGAGCCAAGGAAGCTCAGATCGAGTCACTCGCTTCATCTGTGAATCTGACAAGGATTAAGGATCCCGAAACAAGAGCCGTGTTAGAGAAAATTGTGGAGGCCCTTGACTAAACTTCAATGAAAAGAGGACGATCTCGTTTTACTTCTCTTTTGTTTCTCGCCTTTTACTTTTCTATCTCCACCTCCTTCGCAGACAGTTCCAGCGCAACCTTTCGTCTTGAATCTGAGACGGCGACAGGAGGGGGTGCGATTTCAGTCACAAGCACCAATTTCAGGACCGAAGAAAGTTCACTTGAGTGGTTCAGTAAAGAATCGCTTGCCAGTGCCAATTACAAGATGGAGGCCCGTGTTGGTGTGAGCGGAACAAACCCGATACCCGTTATCAATTCCATTATGCCTGGTGATTTCGCAAGGTTCTACACGGATCAATCAAGTTCCTTTACTGTCCAAGCTAAATCGCCTGACTCCACGGCGCTTCAGTATCGAGTCAAACAAGATGGCACTGTGAAAGTTGGACCTCAGGCCTCAAGCACACTCACTTGGCCTTTGAGTGTTTCAGATAAGGGACGACACAATGTGACCTTCGAGGTGATTCATCCGAAAGGAAATGTGGCGAAGACGCAAGCGGAGTATGTGTACCGAAGGCCAGTAAAGTAAAAAGTAAAAAGGCAAAAGGCAAAAGTACAAGGCAAAAGTAAAAATGGAAAAGAAAAGAAACGACCTGAAAGAACGCTCTTATGCCTATGCGTTGGGAGTTATACGGTTTCTCGAACGTCTGCCCAAGGAATATATTTCTCAAACACTTGGAAGGCAACTTTTGAGGTCGGCGACATCAGTTGGGGCAAACATCGTTGAAGCTCAGGCGTGCAGTACAAGGAAGGATTTCGCCAATTTTTACACCCACTCCCTCAAATCTGCCAATGAAAGCCGATTCTGGTTAGGCTTAATTCGGGATTCCGTCCAGCTTCCTTCGGATGGAATCGGTCTTCTCGTCAAAGAGACAGAGGAACTAGCCAACATTCTTGCCTCTTGCCTTTTGTCCCTCAAAGGGAGGAAAAACTTTTGACTTTTAACTTGCACCTTTGCCTTTTGACTTTTTCCTTTTACCTTTTAGAGAGCCATTTATGAGACACCCACTTATCACTCGTCACCTGTCGCTTGTTATCGCGTTCATTTTTGCCTCCACGACGCTTTTCGATTACGGCTCACTCGCCTTCGCCATCACCATCGGCTCTTCCTCTACCTCTTCAAATAACTCGGCTGCTCAGCTCACGCAAATCTCCGAATCCGCGGGTCCTGTGCAATCCTTTCAGGCTGATTTATTCACGGGAAGGGCCCAGACTTCGATTCCGATCTTTATCCCGCCTGGGAGGAAAAATATTCAGCCCAATCTCAACCTTTCCTATTCCTCATCAGGCGGGAATTCCTGGCTTGGGGTGGGGTGGTCACTCGACTTAGGTTTTATTCAGCGGGATGTGAAAAGGGGAGTTCCCAAGTACAGCGCCGTAGGCGCAGCCGGAGGGGACAAGTTTGTCTTCTCGTTTCAAGGTGTCTTTTCTGAATTAGTCCTCGTCGGGGCAAATGAATATCGGGCAAGGGATGAGGCCCTTTTCCTCAAGTTTCTCTATGATCCCGCCACGGATTCCTGGACGGTGTTTGATAAATCAGGAACCAAGTATCAGTTTGGACTCGATACAGGATGCAGGCAATCCAATACGAAAGGGACTTTCAAATGGGTGATCTCGAAGGTCGTGGATACCGTAGGAAATTCCATGCTAGTCACTCATACGAATGATGGAGGAGAGGTTTATCTGTCGAAAATCGAATACAACGGAAATAGCGTACAAAACTTCGCTTCTACACACTTGGTGGAATTCACCTTGGAGGATCGGTCTGATAAAACCATCTCTTATATCACGAGTGCAAAAACTGAACTGAAGAAACGCCTCAAGGAGATTCAGGTCAAGGTGAAGGACTCACAGGGTGTCTGGCAACTGGCAAGGAAATACACGTTTGTCTACGCAAGCTCGTCCTCCTCAAGGAGATCACTTCTTACCAGTGTCACGGAATGCGGGAGGGACGGCGAAGCAGTCCCCGCAGGGGGCGGCACAACCTGTCTTCCCCCGGCCATCTTTACCTACACCGATAAACCTAAAAGTTTTGGCACGGTGAGCCAGAGGAGCGGCATTCAAGATCTGGGAGATACGGAAAAGCGGAATATCACCAATAGTACGGTGAATGGTGCTAATGATAGTTTTACTCATACAGACATGATCGATATCAACGGTGACGGACTTCCTGATCGTGTACTCAAGGACAGCGCAAGCAGTCCAAACTTTAAAATCCAACTCAACCAAACTTCAGGAAGCTTTGGGCCTCTTCAAGACTTTGGCCCGATCGATTTTCAGGGTAATACTTCTCGATTCGGTTGGATAAGAACCACCGAAAGCTTCTCGCAAGTCGTGGCAACATTCCAAGATATCAATGGGGATGGTTTACCCGATCGAATCCTTTCTGACCCCTGGCCAGACAGATGGAAGGTGCAGCTCAATACAGGCTCGGGCCTTGGGCCTGTTCAAGACTGGATAGGAATTCAAAATGACGGCTGGAGCCAGCTGGTTAATATCCAGTATTCACCCGCAGACACCGCCCAAGATGTGCGCACACGGGCTGAGTTTATTGATATGAATGGGGATGGGCTACCAGATAGGGTCCTGAAAAAAGACAATGCCTCCACCGTAATGAAAGTCCAGATCAATAACGGCACCTCCTTCAATGCCCTCCAGGATTGGACAGGAGTCGATTACCTGGGCCAATCCGAGTGGTACGGAGCCATCCGAGTCTCCAAATCAGGGCATCAGACCATCACCCACCTCCAGGATATCAATGGTGACGGTCTTCCAGATCGGATCATAGCGAAGGAATCAGAACCCACTTATTGGAGGGTCCAGTTCAATAATGGCCGCTCGTTTGAGCCCGTCACCCTCTGGGGTCCGATCGAATACCTGGGCGATCCTGTGTACTCCTCCGTCATCAATAGCACGCAACTTTCAGGCAGCTCCACCTCTTTTACGAGAGCCGATTTTTTTGACGTGAATGGCGATGGCTTGTCTGATCGAGTCCTGAAGCAATCAAACACAGCCACAGTCTTTAAAGTCCAGATCAACAATGGCTCAGGGTTTGATCCTGCGGAAGATTGGACTGGAATCGATACCAATGGCTCTCCTTCCACCTATGGCTGGATCCGCGCAAGCCACGATCCAGGCAAAGTAGTGCTCGATTCAGCGGATATCAATGGCGATGGGCTTCCTGACCGCTGCATGGTGAATCAATCCGACACCTTCTGGAAGGAGCAGGCTGGCACAGGCAAAGTCCCTGATCTGATGGCCACGATCAATAACGGCAGGGGAGGGAAGACCACGATTACTTACTCTCCCTCGACTCAGTTTGATAACCGCGAAGCAGCCCCCGGAGGGGGTGCCGATACCTCGGGCAAACAAAGACTTCCTTTTGTCGTTCAAACGGTGACTCAAGTGAAACAGGAAGACGGGATGGGAAATAGTTACATTACAAATTATAGCTACAAAGGCGGAGTGTACGATGCTACAGACAGAGAATTCCGTGGATTTCGTGAAGTCGCGGTAACAGATGCCGTTGGCACGAAGACCATCCACACCTTCGGACAAACAGACCACGATAAGGGGAGGCTTCTTACAAAAGAAGTTAGAGATTCATCAGGCAACCTTTTTACAAAGGAAGTCACGACTTGGGAGGACACACATCCGTGGGGTGATGCGGTCGATGTCCATTTTGTTCATGTGGCCAAGCAGGAGAGTTTTATCTATGACGGAAACGATACGTTTAAAGAGACGCGCCAAACGTTTACTTATGATGCGTACGGGAATCTTGCCACAACGACCGAGGAAGGCGATGTTTCAGTCACAGGGGATGAACGCAAGACTGTCAATGTCTACGTCTACAGCGAAGCAGCCTACATCCTCAATACGCTTGCCAAGACAACGCTCTACGGCTCGGATCTCGTCACGCGGCTCGCGGAGCGGTATTTTTCTTATGACACCAAGGGTCTTCTCACTAAAGAGCAGGAGTGGCTCAGTTCCTGCAGTCCCCAGATCCCTGACCCTTGCCACCCTTCTACCTCGCTTGTATACGATTCCTTCGGCAATCTCATCACGATTACTGATGCCCGCGGCTACACCACAACAAACACTTACGATTCCACTTACAAGTTATTCCTTATCGAAATCAAAAATGCGCTGAATCACACGAGGAAATTTACTTACGATCCTTTGATTGCCCAGATCACGGCTTCGACTGATCAGAATAATCAAGTCACCACGACCCAGTACGATGCTTTAGGCAGGGTCACCAAAGTCATATCGCCCTTAGATTCCTCAACCGAACCTACGCAAGAATTCAGTTATGATCTTTCCATTATTCCTAATCGAACCATCTCAAAACTCAAAACTTCGAAGTCGGGAGAAACTTATAACTTTCTCACTGTTTATTCCTTTGTTGATGGTCTTGGAAGGGAAATACAAAAACGCTCTCCCGCCGAAGATCCAGCGAAGCAGATCGTGACAGGCATTGTCACCTTTGATTCTCGTGGTCAGGTGAAAGAACAATTCGTCCCTTATTTTGAATCTTTTTCCTCTTCCTATACCTTGCCCCTTGCCACCTTGCCCCATGCTACTTTTTCCTATGATGCCCTCGGACGACGCACGCGCGTCGATTATCCTGATAGCACTTTTTCGACTGTTACTTTTGATGATTTCGTTAAAACCACGACTGATCAAAGGGGCAAGCAGCTTCGTTACACGAACGACGCCTACGGAAGGCTTGCTAAAGTAGAAGAATTTAATTCTGGCGATACCTATTCGACGACTTACGAATATGATGCCTTAAATAATCTCAAGAAAACAACGGACTCAATTCAAAATTCAACATTCATAACTTATGACTCGCTTTCGAGAAAACTTTCCATGACCGATCCTGACATGGGGAGCTGGTCTTACCAATACGATGTCAATGATAACCTTACGAAGCAGACCGATGCCAAAGGCCAAGCGATCAGTTTCACTTACGATGCTTTGAATCGAGTCACTTTAAAGGACCTTCCAACAGGAGAAGTTGATGTCAGCTATGTCTATGACGATTCTCTGGTCTCTTTCTCGAAGGGTCGTTTGACTAAAGTAACAGACGCTTCTGGCACGCATGAATTTACTTACGATGCATTGGGCCGAGTGACCTCTGATAAAAAAACAGTGGATGGAACAGCTTACGCCTTCACTCGGGTTTATGATTCCATGAGCCGAGTGCGCAGCCTCAGTTATCCTGACACCGAAGTCGTCACCTACACTTATAATGGCATGGGAGATGTGGAAAAGATCGATGGTGTAAAGTCAAGTGTAACAACGAGTTACGTCAAGGAAGTGAATTATAACGCCTCGGGCCAGATTACAAAAATCACCTACGGCAATAACGTTACCTCAGACTACACCTACAATCCCTTAACCCTTCGTCTCGACAAGATCCTCACCAAAAAGTCTGATGGGGTGACAAAGCTCCAGGACCTTTCTTATCAATTCGATTCCTTAGGCAATGTGAGTCATATCTCTGACCTCGTTAATTCTATGACGCAAGATTTTACTTATGATGATTTGAATCGTCTCATTCAAGCGACAGGCTCGGCTTATGGGACGCAAACGTTTCAATACGATGCGATCGGCAACATGACTAAAAAGGGGAATCTGACCATGATGTATGGCGAAGGCGCTCCTGGTCCGCATGCTGTGACAAGGGTAGAGGGTCAAGGGTCAAGTAGCAGCGTTCCTTCTTTTTGCCCCTTGCCCCTTGCTACTTGCAACTTTGTCTACGACACCAACGGCAACATGACCAAGCGCGGCAACGATACCCTTATCTATGATTCCGAGAATCGCCTCAAGGAGGCGCAGGTCTATGAAGGGACAACAGCCACTCGGTCCTACACCCTTCAGCCAGGCTGGAATTTGATCTCCTTTACCTATCTCCCTGATGACAAGTCAGTAACAAATGTCCTCAAGAGTCTCGTCTTTGGAACCGATTACGATCAAGTTTCCTACTGGTCCCCGACCGCTGGCGCCTGGTCCCATTTTGTCAACGATCCCGACTTCAATGACTTCACGAGCTTTGAATACGGCAAATCGTATGAAATCTATTACAAAGGCACCACAGCCAAAACCTTTTCTGTTACAGGAAAATCTCCAGGCGCTAGTGTCACCTTCACCGCCAAGATCGGAGACAACTTCATTGGGCCTGCGGTGAAGGCCTCCACCTCTGTTTCTACAGTCCTCAGCGGCTGGGTTCTTAATACGGATTATTCGGATGTCCTGAGATTTAACGCCTCAACCAAGGTTTTCGAGTCTTACAAATCAGGTCAATTCACGAAATTCGATCCAGGGAGGGGATACATCCTGAAATCCCTGAAGGACAAATCGTTCTCTTATGGTGAGACGAAGCAGGTCACGACGTTCGTTTATGATTCAACAGGGTCAAGGGTCAAGAAGCAAGTTGGATCTACGAAAACCGTTTATCTGGGCAAAGATTACGAAATCGAAGGCACGAAGACGACCAAGTATATCTTTCTGGGCGACCGAAGAATTGTAGTTAACTCAAAACTCAGCACTCAAAACTCAACCCTTCTCTTCATCCATTCCGATCACATCAATTCCAGTAATGTCGTCACTGATTCCGCAGGAAACAAGGTTGCCCTTTATGAATACGATCCTTATGGAAGCACGGCAACCTATCAAGGCACAGCCTCCCTCAAGCACAAATTCACAGGCCAAGAGGAGGACGACACCACCAAGCTCTACTACTACGGCGCCCGCTATTACGATCCTCAATTAGGAAGGTTTATCACCGCAGACCCCACCGTCCAGCACCCCACTGATCCCCAGGATTTTAATCGCTATGCCTATGCCCGAAATAATCCTATAATCTTCACCGATCCGACAGGATTAGGGTGGCTCAGTAAGCTCTTTGCTTTTATTGCAGCAGCCGTTACCGCAGTCTTTACGGGCGGAGGCTCTTTATTGGCGTGGGGCGCTATTATTGCAGCTGGAGCTCTTGGAGGATTGGCGGGTGCAGCGATTGAGAAATCGAGCCTTGCAGAAGGAGCTATCAATGGAGCCATCATTGGAGCAGGAGTAGCGGCGGCAACGGCTGCAGGGAGTGGCGGCGGTGGAAGTGGCGGAGGAGGCTCTGGAGGAGGAGCAGGGGGTGCGGACAGCGTCAAAATCGTCACCTCTCAAGGATTCGAGAACAGCCAAATCATCGAAATCACCGGCGTTGCCGACTCCATCGGAACCTCCGGTACAAGCTCAACCGGCAAAACCATCCTCTTCAATCTCATCGGCTCCTCGGTTGCGTATGCTGTAGAACCGCCGAAGGAAGGGAGAGCAAAGGAGACACTCGGACAGAAGTTTCAAAGCGAACTAGTCTCTTTAGGAGCTTATCAGTCAGCCATCGATTTTTCAGCTGGGTATTATGGGTTCTCCCCAGGCAAATACGACCCCAATCATATAATATTCTCTGCTTCACCTGGGGTTTTCGGATTTACCAATTTATACACAGGAGAGATTGTATTAGGTAGGCTTGCTTTTTACAGTCGCACAAGTCTTCAAGCCACAGGCTTCCATGAGACTATTCACCAGCATCAGGTGCGCAGTGGCAAAGTTAAATTTAATGAGAAGGGGGAGCTAACTAATCGGAAGGCGCTTGAAGTATCTGCATCGGTAGAAACGTTGCTCCACGCCAAGAAGCTAAATCTCGATGAAGTAGACATTAGGGACGAAAGCGAATACCTGGCTGACAATCTGGGGTGGAAGGGTAGATATTAGAGCTTTTATTCACAATGAACTTCCGTACACTTATTAGATATCTCAGTATATTTCAGGTTTCATTTTTTCTTATGGTGTCAGTTCCTTTGGGGTCGTGTCAACCTGTTGACAGAGTGCATGATGAGAGCATCGCCATATCCCAGATAACAGTAAGAATCTATGGAGGCCGTTCGCCTGTTGAAGAAGTAGGCATTTCTATTGCAGAGTATCATGATGAAATTATTATCCGGGCGTTCGAAAAGTACTATAGAGAGGGCAGCCCAGACGAATTCGATAGGAGCGGCACTCTGCCAAAGTGGGAATATGAGAGTTTATGGAAGGAACTCGACACGCTTAGGATATGGAAGTTGAAAGATGCTTCCGATGCTGAAATGTCTGATTTATTTACACACGAATTTGTCTTCCAGAAAGAGGGCAAGGAAAATAAATTTTCCGTGTATGGCCTTTCGACAATGAAGCCTTACGTTGAGATTGAGAAATTGATAAGGACACTCGCCGCTCGTAAACTTGGAGTATGGCAGAAACCAAACGAGACCTCATAAAAATCGTAAAAAAGGAGGCGTTACCCTCTACGAGGGCTGCGAAAAGCCTGCTGCAGGTGCCACGCTGACGTAAATAAAAGGGTCAGGCTACTTTTCTGAAAAAACAAGCCTATCCCTGTATTGTTTTCCCTCAAAAAGAGGCTTGCATTTATTACGGTAATAAGTTACCGTATATACGGTATAAATATACCGTAATCTGAGGGTTCTATGCTAAGTCTGCGATCCAAAATTACGAGGGCGGTATTAAGCTATTTTCTGCTCCATGACCATGCTGAAATGTATGTTCTGGAGATGGCGAGGCGTCTTCATCTCGATGACAGCAATTTGGCAAAAAAGCTCCGGGAGCTCGAGAAAGAAGGAATTCTTAAAAGCGAGGAGAAGGGGAAAGAACGATACTATTCTCTGAACAAGTCATTTCCGCTATTAAAAGAGTACAGACAAATCGTTCTGAAAACCGTTGGGCTTGAGGGGGCGCTCAAAGAGCTCTTAAGAGAGGTGAAGGGTATCGAAGAAGCTTATCTTTTCGGGTCTTATGCGAAAAACCGCATGGACAGCTCAAGCGACATTGATTTGATGGTCATAGGGGATCATGATACCGTTGGTCTTCGCAAAAAGCTATCCGGCATTCAAAAGACAACGGATCGCGAAATCAATCTTGTCAGCATGAGCCCTGCCGAATATGACAAACGAAAAAAGCAGGATTCTTTTGTGAGATCACTCCAAAAATCAAAGAAAGTTAAACTGGTTTAATGAAATTCGACCGTGAATATTTCAAAAAGTTTGATTTCAAGCCGGATGATGTCAAGCGCTATCTAGATAGTACTCTTCACGATCTCGACATCGCCCAAAAAGATGACATTCCAGAAGTTAAATTTACCTATAGCTATCAAGCGCTGATCAAGATGGGAATAACACTGCTTGCTAGGGTGGCAAAGGTGAAGGTCCGCAGTAAGCCGGGACATCATGTAAGAATCCTCGAGAAGATGGGCGAGATTTTAGATGATGAGGATGTCGCTATGATCGGCAATGCTATGAGAATGAAGCGCAATACGGATTTATATGGATTATCTGAAGTTCGTCCAAAAGGTTATTGAAAAATCCAAGAAAGTAATTGGCTCCTGAGGTTAAAATAAAAGAATAAAGGGGACAGTTTCGTGAGGACGAGAAGGCGAAACGGAGAAAAGAGAGAGCGAGAGAATTGGGCTTGCAGAACGAAGATAGAGATGCTAGGCTTAACATGTACGTAAAAACGTACATATGGAGGTAGAGGATGACAACCTTGACAGCCACTCAGGCAAGAGAGCATCTATTCGAGCTGGTTAGGAAATCAGTGAAGGGTCACGTCCCGATTAAAATCACTTCCAAAACAGGCGATGCAGTCCTTATCTCTGAAGAGGACTACGAAGGCTTACTCGAAACCCTCGAACTTCTCTCCACTCCTGGAATGCTAAAAAGCATCAGAGAGGCGCGAGCCGATATCAAGGCCGGGCGTACCCGATCGCTTAAAAAAGTCTTTGGTCGATGAGTTCGAAGGGATACGAAGTTCGGATCACTCATCGCGCCGAAAAAGATATCAAGAAACTAACCCCCAAGCTAAAGAAGAAACTATACGAAATCTTGACTGAAACCATTGCCAAGGATCCCTTTGAGGGGAAGAGACTCATCGGAGATCTTGAGGGAAGCTATTCCTATCGATTAACTTATCAGGATCGAATCGTTTACAGTGTCGATGTTGGGAAGCGAATCATCTATGTCGAACGAGCGAGGACCCATTATGGTGACTAAAGGAAACCACAGAACATTCAAGTGCTCTAATACCGTCCCGAATTACACATGAATTTCGCGGGGCTGGCGCTCGGGAAGATCCTCATGAGGAACCTTACCCTCGGCTGAAAAACTGCCCTTTCCAAGACTCTGTGCTGGAGTTTGAAGGACCTCATCCATTCGGTTGTAATAACGCATCCTGCTGGCTGCTTTGATGCGGCCGATGATATGACCGCAAACGGCCCCAGCAACGGAACCAAACGGTATAGGAAGATACCCACCCACATAGGTCCCATAGGCAGGCCATAGCGTCTTATAGGCCCGCAGTTCTGTTGCCCGATCTCCCGTTTCCTCGAGGAAATCAATCGCTTCGTCCGTGGCCCACCATTCCTGATAGAGATCCATGAAGGGGACCATGCGCAGTAACGCATACGTTCCCTTAAAACGGAAGTCTGCAAAATCGTAAGCATGGCCCGCCTCATGAAGCGCAATCGTCGGATCATTCGAATAAAGGTGCACGGTGTTGTTGTAGGGATTGAAATAGTCACCCCAGGGAAAAAGACGGCCGGGGAGAAGCACGTCGGTGATTAACGTAACAGGCAACCCAATCAGAATCCGATAGGGCCAAACGATATGCTTATTCTTAAAAACAGCCTTAATGTCGGAAAGGGGAGAATATTGGTTGAGGCGGTAATGGGTATCTTCAAAGGCGGGGAGGTTTCGCGCTTCGAGGTACTGGGTCAGCTTGGACTCAGTCTCTTCCGAGATTGCATGGCTATTAAACTGCCAATTCCAAAGTATCAATTTCGCAGGAAGCGAAAGGATATTTCCAAGAAAATCAATCGGCGGGACAGATCCTCCACGGGAAACCTGGGGATGAGTTCCTTGACCTACGTAGGGAGGTTGTGAGGCGCAGCCGCAGGTAAGGAATATTATGAAAGCAATCGCCAAGACCCGCAAGTTGTAATTACGATTTTGGAGCTCGCAGAGAAATTATTGTCCCCGTGATCTTCCCTGCGACGTAATCTCCTATTTTCTCTCCAACGGAGTCAATGAGTTTCGGTGTCACTGACTTGTCATACCTGATAAAGACGAAACCACCAATTAAGGCGATGACGCCCCATTCAAGCCAACTGATCTCTGTCCAAGTTCTATTCATCGCGGCATGCCTGAAATCCAACTCAACAGGTATGGCTACGTTGGTCGAATTTTCCGTTGTGCCTGACTGAGTATCGACGATTTCTGCGTCAAACCGAAAATTGGCGTTGTAGTTGTAACCATGCCATGCGGGAGTCCATATCAGGAAACCTGGCCAATTGATCAGGAAATTCCACCCGCTCCCTTTAAACTGGCTTGAAGAAGTGACCTTGACTATAAAATCGACCGATTTTCTGGTGTCTTCTCTCAAGAAGAAGGGGTAGGTCACCCTAAAACCGTTTCTTTTCAGACCGTTTGCGGTCGCAGTCAATAATCGATCCCCTGCTGGAGTCGAGGGCGAAGTCACAATCCCCACACTTGAATTGAGAGCAGGCGAATCATAAAATTCGGGTCTGTAGTAATCGAGGTTTTTAACCTCTAGTGCGTGCGAACATCCCGTCAAGCAAAAAAGGGAAATCGTCAACATCAGAGACATTATTCGTGAAAGGTTATCCTTTCGGATCATTGAAATCATTTTTTCCTCCTCACTTTACTGTAGCGCGAACATCTTCTACGAAGTGTCGCACCGCATAAGAAAGAGCCTCTGAGAGTGTATTCCCATAGCTCGTTGCTGTCATCGCCCAGTTCAAACCTGCACTTCCTTCCCCATCGTATCGCTTCCTCAGGAGTTCCTTTCCATCCTTTTCTATCGTAGCAAAGAAGGAAACCTCACCTTCATAGGTTAGATAAGCTGAAGCGTAGGCTCGTATTACCTCTCCTGATATTTTCACTCCTGAAGCATGCTCTTCAGCTCGGTTGGCTAAATTGACCTGAAATCCTCCTTTGCCAAGCTCGGAAGCGATTGCATTGGTTACCCATTCTGTAACACTGTTGTTGTTAACTACATCGGCCGTCTTCATTCCCCACCCGTTGCGGACTTCTCCAATGATGTTTTTGTCTGGCCGCTCATCTTTGAATTGCACGAGGGTGACAGTCTCAATGGGGAGGGATGCTGCGTGAGCGATTCCAGATCCGAAAGTCGACGCGTTACTTTCAGGCGGATAACTCAAGGTAACATGTCGAGTTCCAAATGCGCAGCTCGTCAAAAGGCAGCAATAGCCCAGGAGAAGCAGGATTCCTGTCCGTCTTTGATTCATTTTAACGACTTTTCCATGCAGTGGTCTCTTGGCGCTTCATTAAACAACCTTCTTCTAAGACTATCAAGGATTTTTTTCAGGTTACGAGCAGAATTGGGTCGTCTTGTGAACCAACTTAGATGTATAACGAGCCACCTTTGGTGAGCGTGCGGAGGTCTTGTTTCCATTCAAGCCTACCTCGTCGTAGACTCCAATTATGACTAAGCGGTTTCTTTTAGCTGCGGCACTTGCTTTTAAAGGAAATCGGTGACGGTTCCAGAAAGGACAGTTTTGAATAGTCTCTGTGATAAGGGTTTGACAAGGTTCATCGTAGGTGATACACTTAGTTTGTCATGGCAACTACACTACCTCGACTGAACGTTGTGCTTGAACCTGGTGTCTACCGTATGATCCAGCGGATGTCAAAAAAGGAAGGCCTCTCCATGTCTCTCATTGCGCGAGATCTTCTCCGTGAAGCGCTCCTTATTTATGAGGATGCTTACTGGGCGAAGGAAGCCGAGGCCAGAGAGTGTACCTTCACAAAATCTAAAGCGCTCAGTCATCGGCAAGTCTGGCATTCTTAGAATTGTTCGAAATCACCTATCACCCCGACATTGCAGAGAAGGACCTTCCTCGGTTATCCCGAGACGTAAAACATAAAATCAGGCGCGCTATCGAAGGCAAACTAGTCCGTGCTCCAGAAGAATTTGGGGAACCTCTCCGCCGCACCCTCAAAGGTTATTGGAAATTAAGAGTAGGTGATTATCGAGTCATTTACAAGATCAGTGGTAGAGCTGTTCTCGTGTTACGTATTGGTCACCGGCGCGAGGTCTACGAGCGGTAACAAAAAACCGGGGACAGTTTCGCACCCTAATATTGGTCTAAGCCCGCCCCTCTCAGAACCATCCCCGGATTTGAACTGATAGAAAATAACCGCCCAGAATACGGCTTGTAAACGTTGTATTTATATACTACAATTGTTGTACATTATGACAACAATTGTCTCTCTCCTCCAACTGGCCAGGTCTTCCTTAAAGAAGCGGCTGCTTGAGTATTTTTTTACCCATTCAGATACAAGTCACCATCTGAGGGAAATCGCTCACCTTATCAAGGCGGATCCTGCCAATCTTTCACGAGAGCTCAAAAGGTTAGAAAAGGAAGGAATTTTTCTTTCAAGCAAAAGAGGGAACCAAAAGCTTTTTTCTTTAAACAGAAACTATCCCCTCTATGACGAGTTAAAGTCAATTACCGAGAAGACGCTAAAACCCCATACGGCAGGAAAACCGAAGCACAACGCAACTCTCTATGTGGTTGCAGGACCCAATGGATCGGGCAAGACGACCTTTGCACGAAAGTTTCTGCCTGAATATGTAAAGTGCAAACAGTTCGTGAACGCGGATCTGATTGCGGGCGGATTGGCGCCCTTTTCCCCCGAGGCAGCCGCTCTGCATGCAGGAAGGCTTCTTGTTGAAGAAATCAAAAAGCTTTCCGATAAGGGGATGGATTTTGGCTTCGAGACAACCCTGTCGGGGAAAAGTTATGCGGTTACATTGAAAAAGCTGAAAGACGAGGGTTATCAGATTCAACTTTTCTTCTTGTGGATTCCAACGATTGACCTCGCCCTTTCACGAATAAAGGATCGCGTGAAACGGGGCGGACATGATATTCCAGAGCCTGTAGTTCGCCGAAGATTCCATAAGGGGATTCAGCATCTTTTTTCGTTGTATCGACCGTTGATTGATTCCTGGATCCTTTTTGATAATTCGGGCTCCGATCCAGATCTCATTGCTTATGAGGAAAACAGAACTGTCCATGTGGTGGCTGAACCTTTATTTGAGAAAATAAAGAAAATTGCAGGCATGAAATGAAAAAACGAAAATCGAAAATTTGGAAGATGGCTCTTCTAGCTGAAAAAGCGCTCAAGGAAGCTGTTTACGAGGCATTTCAGGATCATGCGCGGACAGGCGATCCCGTAGCCATATGGAAAAATGGCAGGGTGGTACTCGTTCCTGCGAAGCAACTTTTGACTCGAAGAAATCGTAACATTTCCTGAATAGGACCAGTTATTCGGCCTGTTTCTGATCCCAAACGGGCCATTAAAAACCCATTCCTGGTGATTGTGCGGAGATTGGGTTTTCCTTTAAGCCCTGCCGTTTGTAAACTTTAATCTATGACTAAACAATTTGTTTTAGCTTCGGCACTTGCTTTCGCCTTGTTGTCGCCAGCCTACACTACGGATCCTATCGCTTTTTCTGAAATGAAACCTTTTGTCTTTGTCGCTTCCAAGAATGCTAAGCGTTACCATCTGCCGACTTGCAAATGGGTGAGGAAGATCAAGCCCGAGAATCTCATCTCTTTCACGAGCGAATCGGAAGCGAAGCGGGCTGGGTTCTCACCCTGCAAGGTTTGCCATCCATTGCAGACTATCTGACGCGCCTCTTGTAAAAGTATATAGTTTAATATATACTTCTTATGCATACTATAAGTACGCGATACGCGATAAAGGAGGCAAAGCGATGGAGCATCTGAGCATTACTTTTCCTGAAGATTTAAGGCAGGCTTTGGATCAGGAAGCGCGGAGAGAACACACAAAAAGGAGTACTTTGATTCAGAAAGCGGTAAGAATTTATCTGACACTTAAACGCCGTAAGGCCACGTCTGATTTACTCAGAGAAGGTTATCAGGAGATGGCGGGGGAGTCCGACCAGATCATGCGTGATTTCAAAACCCTCGATAATGAGTCCTTAAAATATGTCGATTAAGCGGGGCGATTTATTTTGGGTCAATTTGAGTCCCACTCGTGGTTCTGAACAAGCGGGGAGGAGGCCAGCACTTGTGATCCAGAATGATATTGGTAACGAAGTAGCTCCTACGACGATCGTGGCTCCGCTTACGACTAAAAGTTTCTCGAAGGATTATCCTACCAACGTTCATCTGCCTAAGACAATTACGGGCCTTAAATCTGACTCCACGATTCTGTTTTCGCAAATTCGGACCATTGACAAAGGCCGACTCGAAAAAAAGATCGGTCATCTCCCATCTGTTTATGTCGAAAAAGTTGACCGAGCTATTAAGATAAGTTTAGGCTTATAATCTTTCCCTTTCTCTACTATCATATAACTTCACCGAAGGTCAAAAAACAAGGAGGGTTTCAATGAAACATGTCATCCGTATTACGCTAGGAATTTTCTTAATCGCTGCTACAGCCTTCATAGGAAAACTTGCATCAGCACAGGATCCCTTAGAGCTGGCTCCTGACATCTACACACTCCTCTTCGAAAATGAGCGTGTGCGGGTAGCCGATGTCAGCTTTCAGCCTGGTGAAAAAATAGCGATGCATTCGCATCCTGACCACTTTGTCTATGTTCTTAGCCCAAGCAAGTTAAGGCTCGGTTATGCCGATGGAACGAGTAAGGACATTGACACTGAATTCCACGCCCTTGTGGTCGAATTAAAAGAATAGTCGACGAAATTATAGTTCTGCAGTCTTGGAGATTTGCAAAAGCGTCACCGTTATTTGCCGGCGTAGCTCAGACGGTAGAGCAGCTGTTTCGTAAACAGCGGGTCGGAGGTTCGATTCCTCTCGCCGGCTATTTCTGCTTATTGTTTGCGGCGGAGATGAGAGGGAAGAACTTTAAGGAGCTCGCGGTATTTGGCGACGGTACGGCGGGCGATCTTGACTCCTTCTTCGTAAAGGATTTTCGTAATCGCCTCATCGCTCAAAGGGTTCTTAGGATCTTCTGATTGAATAAGAGCACGGATCTTTTCCATCATACTTTTCTGAGACTCAACACCACCCTCGGTTCGATCAAGCTTGGAAGAAAAGAAACTTTTGTAGGGGAGAGTACCTTGTGGAGTTGAGATGTACTTTCCTTGTATGGCCCGACTCACTGTCGATTCATGAATCCTGAGCCGCTCAGAAATATCTTTGAGCCGAAGCGGCTTCAAGTGTGAGAATCCCTTCTCAAAAAATTCAGGCTGGGCCTTTACGATCTCATCCGTAATGTCCCGAAGGCTTGTCCTTCTCTGACTAAGGGCTTTGACGAAATCGATGGCTGCCTGAAGCTTTTCTTTGAGAAATTTTCGACTCGTTGCGTCAAGCGTGGGATCTCGAAGGAGTCGTCTGTAATAAGGGCTGATTCTTATTTCAGGGAGATTCTCGTCGTGAATTTCGACGACCAGCTTTGTCGGATCGGAATCATCAAAATCAACCGCCGCGTCAGGGATAACAGCCAAAGAGTCATCGCCGTAAAAGGTTCGGCCAGGTTTGGGATCAAGATGAGCAATGAGTTTGGCCGCTTGCTGGATTTCGTCGAGGGTGGCTTTTGTTTTTTTAGCGATGTGATCCCACTGCTTCTTCTCAAGAAGTAAAAAGTATTCCTGAACAATTTTCTTGGCAAGCTCAGCTTCGGGCCCTTTTCTCTCGAGCTGAATGAGAAGCGTTTCTTGGAGATTGCGTCCCGCGATTCCAGGGGGATCAAGCCCCTGGACGGCTTTGAGAACCTTTTCGACTTCAGAGAGGAAACAGCCCATGCTTTGAGCCATCTCTTCTGGGGCAATTCTCAGATAACCGTCGTCTGAAAGATTTCCAATGATTTCCTCAGCGATGGCGAGTTCACTTTCTGTCAATTCCAAAAAGCCGCACTGCCAGATTAAAAAGTCAGACAAGGATTCCTTTTTGGTGATAAGGGATTCCTGATAGTCTCGCTGCCTTCTGAACTCTTCCTGTTCAGGCATGGAAAGGTCGTCATTAGGATAAAGCCCGTCAGGCAGATCTGAATCGAGCTTGGCAAGCGAATCCACCGGGCCGTCGAAACGAAGCTCCTCAGTACCCTTTTCGTCTTTGGGTTTTCCGTTGGGAGGTACAGCCGCAGAATCTTCGGCTGGGTCAGCTGACACCTCTTCGAGGACAGGGTTCTCAGCCAGTTCCTCTTCGATGGTATTTCGAAGTTCCGCAAGCGGAAGTTGGAGGAGCCGCAGGTACTGGCGTATCTGCGGTGACAAGATTAGCTTCTGAGTTTGACTCTGTACAAGCCTAGGTTCCATCGTTCCTAAAGTTAGCACTTCTTAGAGTGATTGTAAAGTCTGGTGCCCCAAGGGCTAAGCTTCAGATTGACAGCTTCCCAACCACCCCCTATAATTATTCCACATTTTTTCGTAACCTTTGAAGATTCCTTAAGTTAGGGTAAGAGGCTTCCCTAAAGGCAAGCAAGGGGTATCTATTGGGTATTTTCAAGAAAGAAGAAGCAAGCTCGGGAGAGGCCCAGAATCCTGTCACGACCGAGAAAGGTCGAAGAAAGAGTTTTCCCGCCGGGCTTTGGACAAAGTGTCCAAGCTGCCAACATGTCATGTTTACCAAAATCCTCCAAGAGAACCTTTCTGTCTGTCAAAAGTGTAACTTCCATTTTATTCTCGGAGCCAAGGAGAGAATCGATACGCTTCTCGACCCCAAGAGTTTTAAGGAGATGGAGGGTAACCTTGAGACCTTGGATCCCCTTGAGTTTAAGGGAACGCGTCCCTATGTTGAGAAATTGAAGCAGGATCAAAAGAAAACAGGTCTTCGCGAAGCCTGTATCGTGGGTGTAGGCACGATTTCAGGCAAGGATGTGGCCTTCGGAGTGACGGATTCGAAGTTCATCATGGGTTCCATGGGCTCAGTTGTTGGAGAGAAAATCACGCGGCTTGTTGAGTATGCTATTGATAAAAAGCTTCCTCTCGTTATTGTCTCTGGTTCAGGTGGCGGAGCGAGGATGTATGAAGGGGTCCTCAGCCTGATGCAAATGGCAAAGTCCTCCGCTGCAATCGCCAGGCTTCACAAGGTTTCCCTTCCCTACATCTCTGTTCTAACCAATCCTACGATGGGAGGAGTGATGGCAAGTTTTGCGTCACTCGGCGATGTCATTCTGGCGGAACCAGGCGCCTTGATCGGCTTTGCGGGGCCTCGAGTGATTGAGCAGACGATCCGCCAAAAGCTCCCGCCCGACTTTCAGACTTCTGAATTTTT
>JACQLI010000025.1 GCA_016204125.1 Candidatus Omnitrophota bacterium | reverse complement strand
GTTTTGGAACCTGTTCGAGATTAAGGAAGGAGTCAAGAAAGGAAAGGGATTTTTGGTAAAGCTTAGACTTCAATGGCGAAAGTGTCTTTCTCCTGTAAAGATCATGGCAATACCCAACTGATCGCAGGCCTGAACCACATCGGCGTCACGAATCGATCCGCCTGGCTGGATGATGGCTCGAATACCTGCTTGGTGTATCAGTTCAATGGAGTCAGGCATGGGAAAGAAGGCGTCACTTGCAAGAAAAGCCCCCTCGGCTCGAAAACCTGCTTTTTTACAAGCGATGTCAACCGCATCCACCCTCGACATTTGACCTGCTCCAATCCCTACGGTTTGGTGGTTTTGAGTAATCACAATGGCGTTTGAACGCACCATCTTGACGCATCTCCACGCAAACAAAAGCTCGTCGATCTCTTTTTTGCCAACCGTTGTCTTCGTTACACACCGCAAATGCTTCCTTAGTTTCGCTTCGTGAAGCCTGATCGGACGGTTTCGATCCTGAAGAAGGATGCCAAACTTGCTGAACCTAAGATCCCAAGGGCCTCCTTCAGAAATGGAGCCAATCGAAATCAAGCGGATATTCTTTCTAGCCTTCAAAAATTTGAGGGCGTTCGGCTCGAAATGGGGCGCTACAAAGACTTCGAGGAAGCCAAGCCGTTCGTAAAGCTTTTTCGCCACAGCCAGGGTACAGTTTCTATTGATACCCACAATGCCGCCAAAGGCGGACATGGGGTCTGAGTCGATGGCGCGGTCAAGCGCCTCTATCAGATTTTTGCCCTCGGCAATCCCGCAAGGGTTGTTGTGTTTGATAACGCAGGTGGCAATTTGATTAAACTCTCGAAGGGTATCGATTGTCGCTTCAAGATCAAGAAGGTTATTGAAGGAGAGCTCTTTCCCGTGAAGGTATTGGAAGTCAAAGCGGGGCTTCCCGAGACGGCGGTAGAGCGCCGCCCGTTGGTGAGGATTTTCTCCGTAGCGAAGATCCATTGCCTTCTCATAAATCACATCGAGACGGTTTGGTAAGGAAATCTTCCCTTTGTGATTCTCGTCTTGCTTTAAGTAATGGGCGATCATACGGTCATAAAGAGAGGTTGCCTCGAATACTTTTTGAGCGAGTTTGGCACGAAGATCAAGAGAAACAGAGCCTTTTTCTTTTTGTAGTTCTTCGAGAACAATGTCGTAATCTTTGGGGTCTGTTACCACAACCACCGACTCGTAATTCTTTGCGGCTGCCCGCAGAAGGGTCGGCCCTCCGATATCTATATTTTCAATAGCCGTTTCAAGCTTCACACCCTTCTTCTGAATCACCTCTCCAAAGGGATAAAGATTGACCACCACCATATCAATGGAGGGGATTTTGTGTTTGGCGACCTCGTGCTCATGACTTTTAATCCCACGTCTAAAAAGGATCCCGCCGTGAATCTTCGGATGGAGAGTTTTGACTCGACCTTCTAAAATTTCTGGAAATTGAGTGATCTCAGAAACCGATTTGGCAGGGATCTTCGCTTTCCTTAAAACTTCTAGCGTTCCACCCGTTGAAAAGATCTCAATTTTCTGTTTCTGCAGTGTTTTAGCGAAAGGGACGAGACCCGTCTTATCGGAAACGCTGATAAGCGCTCTTTTAATTTTTGACATTCTTAATTTCTTTCCCCAGTTCGCGCCGAAAGATAGTCTGGAGTTTTTGGGTGATGGGGCCAGGAATTACGGAGCCGATCTTCCGTCCATCTACCTCTCGGATAGGCAAAATCTCCCATGAGGTATTAGTGAGGAAGGCCTCGTTGGCGTTAAAAAGTTCATGCCTCATGAGGGGCTTTTCTTCAACAGAAATTTTTCCTAAGCGTGCGCATTTTATCACAAAGCCACGGGTAACACCACTCAAGAGGCCCCGAACAGGTGGTGTGCAGAGTTTGTTTTGAATCACCGCAAAGAAATTGCCAATTCTGACTTCGGTTAAAAATCCTTCGGAATTGAGAAAGAGGATCTCGTAATTACCAGAGGGCGTTGGGTCGAGCGTTGCTAAAACTTGATTGAGGCAAGAGGTGCTTTTTGCTTCTGGGAAATCGGTTCTAAAGGACTTCCTGACGATCGTGCTTGTCTTGAGAGTGATCCCCTTCTTGTACATCCCTGGAGGATGGGTTCTTTCTCCCACATGTACTACCAGTTCTCCGCCCGCGAGGGTAAGTCTCACAAAAGCATTCTTGCGACCTGAATCAGTGAGGGCTTTCTTGAGCTTTGCCTCGATCTCCTTTCGGGTCTCAGGTATTTTGATTTCCAAGGTATGAGCTGATTCGAAGAAGCGATCGAGATGTTCCTTCATGCGAAAGAAGACCCCGTCATATACCTTGAGACTTTCGTAGATCCCTGTGGTTTCTTCGGTCAGCAAAAAGGAAGTTAAAGATTCGTTCATGAGACCGTTGAAGCCTCGATCAATGCCTCCACAAGTGCCTCTCCTTTGTGTAACGTTTCCTCATACTCTCGATTGGGATCGGAATCGGCCACTATCCCTGCCCCCACTTGGAGGTGTCCTTCCTTCTTAGAAAGCACCAAAGTCCGAATTGCGATGTTGAGCATCAAATCTCCCTCAAAGCCGACATAGCCAAGAGAGCCTGTGTACACCCCTCTTTCAACAGGTTCGAGTTCATCAATTATTTCCATGGATCTGATCTTGGGACAGCCTGTGATGGTTCCGCCAGGAAATACGGCTCGGATAAGATCCCAAGCGTCTTTTTCAGGCCGAAGTTTCCCTGTGATCTCGGAGACGATGTGCATGACCCTGGCATATTTCTCGATCCTCATAAAATCTTTCACGCGGACACTCTTCCATTCAGAAACCCGCCCAAGGTCATTGCGTTCGAGATCAACGAGCATAAGGTGTTCTGCACGTTCCTTCTCATCTGCGATGAGTTCCCGCTCAAGCTGCTTTGTCTCCTCTTTGTGCCAACCTCGAGGCCTTGTGCCTGCAATCGGACAAGTCACGCAATGATTACCTTTCTTAGCCACCAGAAGTTCGGGAGATGAACTTGCGATAAACTGACCGTTGAAATGGAAAAATGCGGAGAAGGGGGAAGGGTTTGTCTCGCGAAGCCTATCGTAGAGTTTAAGAGGAGAGCCCTCGAAGGCGAAAGAAAAACGTTGTGAAAGATTAGCCTGATAAATATCGCCTGCTCGGATATAAGCCTTTGTCTTCTCAATCATTCTCTGAAAATGGGTTCTGGAAATCTCGGGACGGAAATCAACTAGGTGAAACAGTTCATCTTCTAGCTTACCCCTTGAGTCGGAAAACGCACTTTCCATCTCGCCAATTCTCTTTTCGGCCTGATCGAGGGCCTCCACAAAGGGTCCGTCTTTTTTCGGAATAAGCCACGTCACGAGGTAATAGAGTCCATCCTTGTGATCGAATACCACCAAATCTCTACAGAAAAGAAGTGCCAAAGAAGGTGTTAAAACCTTCCTTTTAGGACGGAAGGAAACCTTTTCAAACTCCTGAGCCAATTCGTAGCCCCAATAACCAACCGCTCCTCCCAGAAAGAATTCAGAAGTAAAACCAGGTGGGGTTTTGAGTGAGGAAAATAACCTTCTCAGTTCTACGAGGACGTCTTGTTGTTCTAAAGTTTCATTGATTTCTCCTTCGAGAGTAAGTGCATGATCTTTGAAGGAGAGACGAAGATAGGATCTCCATCCGATATAGGAAAATCTTTGTGCAGGGGGGTTGTATTCGAGACTGTCTAAGAAAAAACTATGAGGTCCTTCGGAGTAGGCATTTTGATAGAGCTGCCAGGGAGTAATGGAGTCTTTCCTTCTCAGAATCAAAGGAACGGCATAGCCTGATTCGTAGAAGAAACTGAGCTTCTTAAGAGGAATCTTTTCAAAATCCATAGCCTGAAAAAAAGCGGAGGTTAGGGGGTCTTCTTTTCGATCGACTTCAGGTAGGTTAGAAAATCGCTCTTAGTTGAGAGAATCAGACGGCTTTCTTTGAGGCCTTCGCGATAAGACTCCAGGGTTGTGAGAAAGGTGTAGAATTCGGGATCCTTTGAGTAGGCCTGGGCGTAAATAGCGGTTGCTTCAGCATCGGCCTTCCCTTTGAGTTCCTGGGCTTTACGATAAGCCTCAGAATAAATCCTTTTAAGTTCTCTCTCTTTCTGTCCTTCAATTTCAGCACGAATCGCCTGCCCTTCTGAACGAAGCTTCTCGGCAGCCCTTTTTCTTTCGGAAATCATCCTCTCAAAAACCCGCTTCTGGACAGATTCAATGTAACTAATGCGTTTGATACGAACATCGACGAGTTCAATTCCGTAATCGGAAACAATCTTACGCGCCTGCTCGAGGATATGCCTCGTGATGGTATTCCTTCCTACTCGGATCGTTTCAAAAGTCTCCTCTGCGCTGATGTCTTCCTCCTTCGCCTCCACCTTAAGGATACGATTGGTATTTCTCACAATCTCTGGTGCTTCGTAACGTGTCACATGATCTCGTGCGATTCCGTCCAGGATGTCATCGAGACGTGACTGTGCATTCATTTCATGACGCATGCTTTGCAGAAACTTCAAGGGATCGATAATTCTCCATCGCGCGGTCACATCAACCCAGATGAATTTTTTATCTTTGCTTGGGATTTCAGAGGGATAACCATCCCACTCTAAGATTCGTTTGTCAAAGTAATGAACATGCTGGATAAAAGGGGTCTTCCAGTGTAACCCAGCCTTTTGAATAGGCGCCCCGATAGGACGTCCAAACTCAGTGACTACGGCTTGGTCAGTTTCAGAAACAAGGTAAAGGCTATTTAAAAGGAGAAACCCTGCTAAAGTCGCGGCCACAATAAGAAGGGGGAGCCAAACTCTTTTCATGATGATGTCTCCCTCTTCTCGGATAAATCCAATAGAGGAAGAATCCCCTTTAGTGATTCATCGATCAGGATCTTTTCGCTCAATTCAGGCAGAACGCTCCTCATGGTTTCCAAATAAAGTCTCTTTCGGGTTACTTCAGGAGCAGCATGGTAAGCTTCCCAGACAAGGAGGAATTTTTCTGCATCGCCCTTGGCACGGTTGACTCGATCAAGGGCGTAACCTTCTGCTTCACGCACAGTTTTCTCAGCTTCCCCTTTAGCTTTTGGAACCACTTTGTTGTAACCTTCCCAAGCCTGGTTGATCGATTTCTCCTTCTCCTGTCTTGCTTCATTGACTTCGTTGAAAGAAGGTTTGACCTCGTCAGGGGGATTGACATCCTGAAGGACTACATTGAGGATTTCAACTCCTGAGCCGTAGCTATCAAGAACATCCTGGAGTTCTTTTTCAACTTCTTTGCGGATCTCTTCACGTCCTGAGGTAAGAACTTGATTGAGCGTGTGGTCGCCTACCACAAGACGCATCACTGCCTCACTCATGTTACGAATGGTTTCACGGACGTTACGGATGCGAAAAGCGAAAAGAACAGGATCTTTGACTCGGTATTGAACGATCCATTCGACGATTGCCGTATTGAGATCGCCTGTTAGCATCAGTGACTCGTCCAAATAAGGATTGCCAGAGTGACTCCAGAGACCCTTACGGAAGCGCTTATCTGTTGACGTGGAACGGCTAAAGAGGGGGGTCTCTCCCTCTCGTCCTTCATAAAGGGTGCGCACACCTGATTGAATGGTCCGAAACCCAAACTCCTCTTTGAAAACGTGGGTCACCTTAATTTTTCTGACCGTCTCAATTCCTAAAGGAAGTTTTAACCGAAGACCAGGAGAGGTCGTACGCACATAGCGGCCAAAACGTTGGATAACTCCCATTTCATCAGGACCCACCTGATAGAACATCGTTGCAAGAGACGTAAACAGAAAAATCAGGATGAAAAAAGGAACCCCCCAACGCCTGAGGTCAGGAATATTCCCTAGGGGACCGCCTGGCGGGATATTAATTTCCATGATGATAAAAGAAAAGACCGCTTGCTAGTTTGGGATAAAAATAAGTTGTCTTTTGAGGCATTTTTTCTCCGACGTCCGCTAATTCCCAAATTCTGCCAACTTCGGTAGGTCTTATCAAAAATGCTGCTTCAGCTCTTTTCTCATTGAGGGCCTTGAGAGCCTCTTCGGCCGAACGGGTGTATTCTATCAAACTTTCCCGTTCCTCTCCAGAGATTTCCCATAAGGTACCGAAAACAAAATAGGTCAGAAGATTCACGTCAACTTGATACCAGATAGGAGGTTTCTCCTGCGGAAGTGCCTTGCGGATTTTATCGAAGTCACGAGGTTTAATCAGGAAACTCCCTTCCTCTCCAAATAAGACGCCAATGACCCATTCGCTGGGTGATCGCTTGGTGAGTTCG
>JACQLI010000024.1 GCA_016204125.1 Candidatus Omnitrophota bacterium | reverse complement strand
GCCTCAAGCCGGTGAACTTTTGCATGAATTTGCATTGGCCATGAAAGCTCGGCTTCCCATCACAAAAATTTCTCAAATGATTCATGTGTACCCGACACTTTCGCAGGCGGTCAAGCGAGCTTGCGATCAATATTACCGAGAGAAGCTGTTTAAAGGTTGGTTTCCAAAATTGGCGAAGAGGTTAATTCGTTTTTCTTGAGGTCAATATGGAAAATAATTTCACATTCCCGAAATATTTTTTGTGGGGCGCGGCCACCTCTTCTCATCAAGTTGAAGGAAACAATATGAATAACGATTGGTCGGAGTGGGAACAGAATGGGAAGGTGAAGGAGCGGTCCGGGAAGGCGTGTGACCATTGGAATCGATTCCGGGAAGATTTCGAGTTAGCCAAGTCCCTTCATCATAATGCGCACCGTTTCTCTCTCGAATGGAGCCGGATTGAACCCGAAGAAGGAACCTTTAGCGACGAAGCACTTTCTCATTACCGCGAGGTCATTCAATCTCTTAAATCAAATGGCTTGGAACCTATCATCACTCTTCATCACTTCACGCTTCCGCTTTGGCTTGCTCGCAAAGGAGGATGGCTTAACACAGAAACGCCTGAAATCTTTGCCCGCTACGTTCAGAAAGCGGTCGAGACGATCGGAGATGGTGTGCAGTATTGGTTGACCTTGAATGAGCCCGTTGCATACGTATTCAAAAGTTATTTAGCGGGAGAATGGCCGCCGGGAGAAAAGTCTTATGAAAAAGCCTTGCAAGTGATTGGCCATTTACTTAAAGGTCATGTTTTGGCTTATGACGCAATCCATGAAGTGAGCCGAAAGTTGAAACGCTGGCCAGTTCAAGTAGGGGTGGCCAAGCATGTATTAATATTTACTCCATGCTCCGAGCGTTCTTGGAAAGACAAGCTTTCCGTTTGGCTTAGAAATTTGATGTTTAATCACCTCTTCATCAAAGCGCTCATTCGAGGACGTATCTTTTATCCAGGCCTTTTCAAAATTAAATTACCGAGGGCGAAAACGCTTGACTTCATCGGCCTTAATTACTACACCCGCGATTTCGTCCATAATGAGGGATTCCACGTTCCGGCCGTTTTTGGAGACATTTGCACCTTGAAACACCACCGTGATGTGGGGAAAAGGAATTTTCTGCAATGGGAGATTTTCCCCGAAGGGCTTTATCAGCTTGCGAAGGAGTTTTCCCAATATGGCCTACCCCTTCTCATCTCAGAAAATGGGATTTGCAGCGATCACGAGGAGGAACGCTCGGAATTTATCCAGAATCATTTGGCTCAATTGGTTAAGGCAATGAGAGAAGGAGTGAAGGTCCTCGGCTATCTTTACTGGTCTTTGCTTGATAACTATGAATGGTCAGAAGGGTTTTCGCCTCGTTTTGGCCTCATCGAAGTGGATTATGCAACTCAAACTCGCAAGATCAGAGCTTCCGCTCAACAATTTGCGCGCGTCTGCCAAACAGGAGTTATCAATGGCAACTAACGCGCTTCTTTATTTTGTGAAATATCCGGAACCAGGGATGGTGAAAACGCGCCTTGCAAAAGTTGTGGGTGCTGATCACGCAGCGCAAGCATATCGTGAGCTTACGGAGACAAACCTTGGGATTCTTAATTCTCTTCCTTCAGGTTTCGCAAAAGTAATCATTGCCTTTGATCCTTTCAAGAAGGAAGAGGCTGTACGATCCTGGCTTCCCGGCCCTTACGAATATGTAGCTCAAAAAGGTTCAGAGCTTGGAGCGCGTCTTCAGAATGCGTTTCGATTTGCCTTCGAAATCGGATTCAAAAAAGTAATAGTGCTTGGAAGCGACACTTTGGGTCTTAGACCCGATTTGATTTCGAACGGATTTGAAGCGCTTGAATTTTATGACGTTGCCATTGGGCCCGCCTACGACGGCGGTTACTACCTGATTGGGATGAACCGTGAACAGTTCTCAATCTTTAAGAATATTCCATGGAGCTCGCCACACGTATTTGAAGTGACTTTAAACAAGCTAATCGAAAAGAATCTGTCTTATTACTTGCTCCAAAAACTTGACGATCTTGACGAAGCAAAAAATCTTAGCGGAGGTAAAAAGCATGAAACATTCAAATAATGGGAATGGGAAAGCGAATGGAGGACTCTCGGTCGAGACCATTGTCAAGGAACGTTACGCT
>JACQLI010000028.1 GCA_016204125.1 Candidatus Omnitrophota bacterium | reverse complement strand
GGTTGCTATACTGATCTCGGCTTTGATCTATCAGGGGACCAACCCCACATTTGTTGCCTATGGCGTTGCCATGTCAGGCATTGGACTTCTTACCTTGACGGGCAACAATATCTCTATGGATGTCTTCGGGCCTGTTGCAGATAACGCAAATGGAATTGGAGAAATGGCGCATCTTCCCAAGGAGGCGAGGCAGATTTTGGCCGATCTTGACGCTGTCGGCAATACAACCAAGGCAATTACGAAAGGCGTCGCTATTGCTTCTGCTGTTGTTGCAGCGATCTCGCTCTTTAACGCCTACATCACAGATATCAGCAACTTAACAAAGGAAACCTATCATCAAATCGCATCTCGGCTTTCGGTCGCTGACCACAATGTTTTCATCGGTCTTCTCATTGGTGGCGCCATACCCTTTCTCTTTAGTTCGCTTACGATCAAGGCAGTCGGAAGAGCCGCTTTTCTCATTGTCAAAGAAGTAAGGGAACAACTGCAGGACAAAGAGATATGGGAAGGAAAGAAACTGCCTGATTATGCTCGAGTCGTTTCCATTTGTACGGCAGCCGCTCAGAGAGAACTAGTTCGCCCTGGTCTCCTTGCCATTTTAGCGCCCATTTTGATCGGCCTTCTTCTCAAAAAAGAGGCACTCGGAGGCTTTCTTGCAGGAATGATTCTCTCAGGCCAGCTCCTGGCTGTTTTCATGGCCAATGCAGGAGGGGCATGGGATAACGCAAAAAAATTGATTGAAGACGGCCTTTTTGGTGGAAAAGGATCAGAGGCTCATAAGGCTTCAGTGACAGGCGATACGGTGGGGGATCCTTTAAAGGATACGGCAGGTCCTGCGCTCAACCCATTGATTAAAGTGATGAATATGGTGGCTCTTCTAGCAATCCCGATCGTGGTCCGTTATGAAAATTCTCCTGTTGCAACTTGGATTGGCGTTCTTCTCGGCATCTTTCTTTTATTTATCATCCTTCAAAGGCCAAAACCTACCAAAGAAGAAAAAGAAGAAGTAGAAATCCTGCAAAGAGCCTAAACCAAGGATTTTTCTCGACGCTCCGATCGAATCGTTTGTTTTGCTTTCTTTGTAGTTTTAACAAGCCTATTTTTTAAAGCCTTCTCAAGCATCTCAGCAAGTCGCTCAGTCTTTACGTCATAGAGGAGAGAACCATTGTCGGCTAAGGATATCTTGCCTGTTTCCTCCGAGATGATGATGGCGAGAGCATCCGTCACTTCGCTTAAGCCCAGGGCTGCCCTGTGTCTTGTGCCAAGTTCTGTTGGAAGATCATTTCTGTTGGAAAGAGGAAAGAGAACTCCTGACGCAACCACGCGGTCTCCTTGAATCACCATCCCACCGTCATGAAGAGCTCCAGGGGGCGTGAAGACAGAGAAGATGATTTCCCTTCCAATTTTTGCATCGAGAGTCACCCCTGTCTGAGCCCAACGGTCAAGCGGGAGTTTTTTTTGGATGGCGATAAGAGCACCTTGTCTTATCTCGGCAAGCATCTTACAAGCCCAAACGATTTCTGATAAAGGCCCTTTTCCGTTCTGCAGAAGATAGAATGCTCTTTTTTCTAGCTTTCTTTTTTCAATCCAACCCGCAATGGGTTCGCCGATGAGCCAGAGAAGAGTCGTTAAAAGAGCCACCTTCTCTAAAAAGCGGAGCCAGGTTGATGAATCGGAAAGCCAGGGATGAGTTGCGAAACTCAAAAGGATGAAAAGAAAGAAGGAGAGGAGAAGAATCTTATCCCGCATCTTGTTGGAACGTATGATGCGATAAAGAAGCAAGACGAACGTAGAGAAGAATAGGACGTAGATTTCCATAATGGAACCGCAATTAGATTATCGACCTGGACTTTATAAAATAGAGTATGTATCATTTGGCACTATGCGGAAACTCATTTTCAAATCCCGTCCTCTGACTTTTGTTTTTGGCGTCCTCCTTCTTATCATAGGAACGATTGGGCTTTTACCCCACCAACATGAATGCGATTGGAACCATCTTCATCATTCCGATTGCCCTCTTTTCCGTCTTTCTTGCCAGACTACGATTTTGCCAATTCTCTTTGTATTTGTTGTCTGTCGCCTCCTTCTAGAAAGGTTTATGCCCTCTTCTTCGATTGGATTTATTGGGCGCAGTGTCCGCGAGACCTTTCTAAGTCGAGCCCCTCCACCTCAATCTTTCCTTAGCTCCTAATTTTCCACACCTTTCTTTTCTAAAAATAGAAATCACTCGAGGAGGTTTTTATGAAAAGCCCTCTTTTCTTTCTTACTCTTTCTATACTTTTCATGGATTCTCTTTGGGCGCATGAAGAAGGTGCGCCTTTTTCGGGCGCTATTATTGAGCCCATAGAGACTCACCATGCTCATATTGAGGACGAGCAAAAGATCAACCTTGAATTGATTGATCGAAGCCGAGTTGAGATTGATGACGGAGAACACGAAGTCGACGTGTTCCGTCAAGAGCTAGAGCTTGCTTGGGCGAGCAAAAATTTTCATTGGGGAGGCGAAATCAAATTCCCTTTCTCTAATCAAGGAGAAGACGATGGAGAAAGACAATATGGCCCAGGCGATCTTGAAATTTGGTTTCCCAAGTACGCATGGATCAACAGACCCGAGACAATTCTAACTACTCTTTTTGCTGTTCATGCACCGACAGGAAGTGAATCGCAGGGATTGGGAGAGGGGAAAACGCTTCTTGAGGGAAAGGTCTTCCTTGACAAAGCGTATGGAAACTGGTTTACAGGCTTTAATTTGGAATCGAGTACTGCGGTATCAGGTGGTTTTACAACAAACCTGGGCTATAGCGGAGTTTTATCCTACTCCTTTATTAAGGGAGGAGAGCGACCCGCCCCCGCAAGACCCGATCAATTTCTAGTAATAGCTCCTCTTTTCGAAGTAATTGGAGAAGCGGGTTTAGGGGGAGAAGATCGAGGCAAGACTCCAATCCAAATGATCAGTGGTCTCTATTTTTGGCACCCCAGGTCTGGTTGGTCTTTCCGCGTAGGATATCGCTTTTCAGTGGGAAATGATCGAGAAGAAGAGCAGACCTTGTTGATACAAGTTGGAAATCATCTCAGCTGGCCGAAGAAGGGGTAATTCAAGCGGTAGGAGACGTTTCAGCCTGCCGCGAAGGGAGAAGATAATTTCGGACATAATCTAAAATACCTTCACGAGTAGTGAATTTGGCTTGGAAGCTGATTTCCTTCTTCGTCCGAGTCATATCAGCCTGAGTAAAATTCTGGTAGAAGTCGTAGGGGTTGTCAAAATAATCAGGTTCGAGGTGCGCTCCCAGAGCTTCATTTAAAGCCTCGATCACTTCATTAAATGAGGTTGCTTGCCCCGTTCCCACATTCAAAACCGTGTTTCGTTTGGCCTGATGGGCAGTAATCGTAGCTTCGACCACATCCTTGGCATAGATAAAATCGCGGCGCTGATCCCCCCATTTGAAGATGCGAGGCCTTCTTCCCGCGAGCATCTGCTGGGCAAGTTGATAAATCATACTTGCAGCAGAGCCTTTAAACGATTCCCGAGGACCAAAAACGTTGAAATAACGAAGTCCGACGATTTTGAGTTTACCACTATAGGATTCCGCTAGCTGATCCATCACCCATTTTGAGAAACCGTAAACATTATTGGGTTTGCCCGCATCCTCCTCCTTCATCGGAGTATCCTGGCTTCCGTAAGCACCAGCAGAAGAGGCATAGACCACATCGGCTTTTGTCTCAAGAGCAAGCTCAAGAACATTCCTAAAACCTTCTACGTTATCAAAAATCATTTTCTTCTCATCAAGAATCGTTGTATCGGTAATTGAAGCGAGGTGAAAGATGGCATCGAACTCTCGATCTTCAAGCACTTTGAGCCAATCCCGCTGGGCGACATCAAATGCAAGAACCTCTCCCTTGAATCCCAGAAGATTCTTGAAGCTTGAACCTCGAAAATCGTCGATCACGACAATGAAAGCTCCAGGATAGCGACTCTGAAGCTCCAAGGTGAGATTGGATCCGATAAACCCCGTTCCACCTGTAACTAGAATATTCTTCATAATCAAATGTAGGGGCGCCCCTATGTGGGCGCCCCTTGAAGAGATTTGGTATTAGGGCGGCCACGCAGGGCCGCCCCTACGGTTTCTAATTTTTCCAAAACATCTCCTTTCCACGTGAGACGAATTCGAGATCGATTCTTATAGAGCTTTTTCTGAAGGGCGTAGCTTGTAAGGAGGGGGAGCGAAACACTCGGCTCCACAAAGGCCATGGCGAAATTAGCCTTTTTATTGACCTTACCCCAGGAGCGGGCTTCTGAAAGGGTGCTTCCGCTCAAACCTCCCCAGTGAGGGACGTCGGTTGTTACCTGAATCGCGTATTTGTGTCCGCCCGTATCGCAGCCAAAGATATAGCCCATGACCACCGAATCGTTGATGTAATTCTTGGGTACGCCGCCAGCCACATAGATTGCAGAGGTGCGTTTTGACTTCACCACAATTTGGGTGAGTTCATAATTATCGCGAATGGAATCGATTGCGATACGTGGACGGCCGAGTTTTTTCGCGACATAGTAATGCTCAGTGAGGCCGATTCCGATTGATGAATCATTGATCGCAGGACAAAAGATCGGAATACCCTTCTTTCGCGCAGTTACGAGAATCGAATTATCATCCTGAATCGTTTCACTCAAGCGCAGGATAAACTCTCGGCTTGAATAATTGCGAGGCTCAAGGGTATCAGCAAACCTGGCAATCGAAGTATCAAATTCCTGAAACTTTTCTTCATCCACATAAGTGTCATAAATACGATCAATCAAAAGGTCTCGAAGAAGGACGTCATCAGCTTCAGGATTTCCCATGGAGTGGATGCCCCCTCTGGCTGCGTAGTAGTCCTGGTAAAGGATGGCGCCTGTGGAGACTACAACATCGACGAGATTGTAATGGATAAGATCACGGATAACTTTACGAAGCCCAGCTGCGATCAGAGGACCTGCTAGCCCCAGGAGAATCGTAGGCCTCTCTTCGTCAGTGAGCATCCTTCCAAACACCTTCGCCGCAAGACCAAGATTTCGTGCTTGAATGGAAGCATTAGCATACTGGTCAAGAAGCTCCGCAATATTTTTAGCCTTAGTGAGGTCTACCTGATGGACGGGTTCTGCGAGAAGATCTCTTTTTTTGCGTCTCATCTCGGGATCGGTCACGCGCTCAAGGGGCCAATCGCTATAGTTCTTCGGTTCCTTTGCGGAACCCTGATTTTTCATAGGAAATTCATTCTACGAATATTTCTAGAATGTGCAACAAAAAAGCCGTAAGATTGAAGGGAATACCCACTTCATGATGAAGACAAATACCCGTTTGGTTTGTTTTTTATCCGCCTTTTGGCTTACCTTTTTTGCCCCACTTTCCCCACTTTATGCGGTGGATCATGATCAGAGTTTTGCTTATTTTGGTCGTGGGCTCTCCAAGATTCTGACCGCAGCCTTTCAAATCCCTCGATATATGATCAATAACACGCTTAGCCAACCGATTGGTGTGGGGACGGTTAATGGAGTTATCGCTGGCAGCTTTTATGCCGTACGGTCCGTGCTGGATGGCACACTCGACATCGGAAGGGGAGTTGCACCGTATGCGAAATACGCGGGCCTTTTCTTTCTTTAAGCTAGCTCTTATCTTTTTTTTCTGTTTCGCAGGTTTTTCATGTGCAGTTTTTCACAAGAATCCCCCTGAAGATTTACCTCGCTTCACCTCTCTGAATGATTGGCTTTATCGTGGCGGCCAACCGACCGAACAAGGCCTTGTGGGACTCAAGGAAAAGGGAGTTCGAACCATTGTCAATTTCCGAAACGAACCAGACTGGGTCGAATGGGAGAAAAGTCAGGCAGAAGCTTTGGGGATGAAATATGTGAATCTTCCTTGGAGGATTTGGAGTTCTGCCGACCCAGAACTCTTGGACCAATTTTTTGAAGTTTTAGACAATCCCGCAAACAGACCTGTTTTTATGCACTGCAAACACGGAAGAGACCGTACAGGAGTTATGTCTACGCTTGCGCTGATGCGCTACGAGAAGCTGTCAGAGGAAGAAGCTCGGAAGCAGA
This sequence comes from Candidatus Omnitrophota bacterium, assembly GCA_016204125.1. Lineage (GTDB taxonomy): Bacteria > Omnitrophota > Omnitrophia > Omnitrophales > JACQLI01 > JACQLI01. Next base: position 22,035 of record JACQLI010000028.1, on the reverse strand, counting down.
CACTCCAAAAGATCCGCCCCCATCTCCGTTACCGTTTCTTTGTGAATCGAAAGATTAACTCTTTCCTAAAAGAAAGGGCTTCCGAATTTTCCGAATCTTCTGCTTAGGATCATGAAAGTTTCGGACCCACTCAGAGATACGGATTTTTCTTCTGCCCACCTTTAGGCGGGGAGCGATCTCGGCCAAAGGGAAGATTACAAAAGCGAGGCGTTCAAAGCCAGGTCGCCGCCACTTTCGGTAAAAGATAAGATCGATATCAATAGGGCGTGGAGCAAACTTATTCTCCCCTCGCCTTCGGCCGAGTTCAGTTTCGATTGCTCTGAGTTCACGCAGAAGGTTCTTTTTGGGACAAGTTGTTTTAATTTCAACCGCCAAATTCCAGAAATTTCTTTTCCCGACAGGTCCCACGGGTGATGTCTCATATACGGATGAGACCCTTCTTAAAATAAATGTCTGATTTAATTTTTTAAGGCAAGCTCGAACGTTTTTGGAAGGATGAATGTTGGAACCAAGAGACAAATAGGCAAAGGTCATTTATGACGGGTGATTTGGACACCCACATTGCGTGCTCCGCGTATGGCCCCAGGCTTTGAGACACGGACCGTGATTTCTCGAACACCGAATTCTTTGAGACAGAGGTCCGCGATGAATTCGGCCAAGGATTCAACAAGTTTAAAGCGGGTTTTTGGGACTTCGCTCAGAACCCTCTTGGTAAGGGTCTTGTAATCAATAGCAGCCTTGATGTTATCCCGTTTGGCGCTTCTCTTGGCATCGGTCAGGATCTCAAAATCAATGAGAACTCTTTGTTTGATCTTCCTTTCCCAATCGAAAATGCCGATGACGCAACGAGCCTCAAGCCCTTCTAGGAAAATTCGGTCCTTGTTTGAATTCATAGGAAAATTACTATAGCATAAGCTTCATGATGACTGGGATAGTGAAAGTAAAGCCTCTTTGCTCCTATTTTGGAGAATGCGGGGGCTGTACTTACCAGGATTTGGCCTATGAAGATGAGCTTTGGATTAAGGAATCTGAACTTAAGAAACTTTTTTGCGAAGAACTTGAGGTTTCAAACGAAATTTTTCTTCCCATCGTTCCCTCTCCTGAGCCCTATTTTTATAGATCACGCCTCGACCTTTCACTGCGGCGGGTGCAAGGCCAATTACGGTTAGGTTTTACACGAAAAGGGACGCGCCGGCACGTTCCTATCGAATCCTGTTCTATCGCACGGCCAGAGATCAATGCCTTCATGCCTCTTCTGGAAAAGGCGGCTCTCGAAAAGATTCCCTCCAAGTATCGAAGCGCAAATTTGGTTGTGAAAACGGATAACGAGGGAAAAATTCATTGGGGAGGAATTGGACGAAGATCGCTCAAACTTTCTGAATCAGATTATTTCTGGACCGAGATAGAGGGGAAAAGAATTTTCTATTCGCTCGACTCATTTTTTCAAGCCAATCTCGCGATTCTTCCAAAAGTCGCCCAGTCGATCCGCTCCCTTTTGAATCTGGATAAAGAGACTCATCTTCTCGATCTTTATGCAGGCGTAGGACTCTTTTGGGCGGCTTTTGCAGAGGAGGTCAAAAGTGCCTGGGCTATTGAGGAAAGCAAAGACTCTTGTGAAATTGCCGAGTTTAACAAGTGTTATCACAAGTTCGACCATGTTCATCTGATATTTGGAAAAACAGAAGATTTCTTAAGTGAAGTCTTATCTTCCCTTGGCAATGACCGAAAGGTAGCGATTGTTGATCCGCCAAGAAAAGGGCTCAGCCCAACCGCTCTTCAAAGACTTAAAATTGCTAAGGAGCTTAATCGTCTTGTTTACATTTCATGTCAGCCGCAAAGTCTCTTACGGGATCTTAAGGAATTTCGAAGCTCGGGATGGGAAATCGATCAAATCATACCTTTTGATTTCTTTCCACGGACCGATCACCTGGAAGTGGCGGCTCGTCTACATCCGAATCATTGACTTCACAAAGCTAATCGCCTTATCATACGTTCATGTCTCGATTTCGCGCTTCGCAAACCCTAGTTAAGACCTTCTTCGAAAAGCATCCCGCCGATGCAGCACAGGCGCTCGAAATTCTTCCGCATGAAGAAGCGAGGGCCATTCTCTTGAATCTTTCCAGCGATGTGGCTTCGCAAACGATCGAATACCTGAATCCTCACGTCGCCTCTCTTATTTTTGATGATTTAACACCTGAACAGGCAAAGTCATTTATGGATAATGTTTCGCCCAAGCGGATGGCTGACATTTTGATTGATCTTCCCACAGAAAGGAGAAGCCAGTTTCTTCAAGTCCTCGAAGCATCTCACAGAAGGACACTCGAAACACTCCTGACCTATCCCCCTGAAACGGCGGGGGGAATGATGAGCCCTGGTGTGATCGCCCTCAGTAAAGATTTAACGGTCCGAGATGCCATTCAAAATATAAGAAACCTTGGAAAGAAGAAACCCTTCTACTATGTCTATGTAACGGATACTGACAATAGGCTCCAAGGGGTATTGGGGATGAGGGATCTTATCCTGGCCGATCCCCAAACGCCAATTGAAACCCTGATGATGAAAGAAGTTGTTTCAGTTCCTGCGGAAACGGATCGGGAAGAAGTGGTGAAACTTGCCTCAAAACGCCGCTACCTTACCATGCCTGTTGTCGATTCCGAGAAAAGACTTTTAGGAATTATTCATTCCGAAGATCTTATCGAGGCCGCCGAAGAGGAGGCTTCTGAAGACATCCAAAAGATGTTTGGGGCGGGTGGCGATGAAGAAATTCTTTCTCCCGTTTCCTTTTCTTTGAAAAAAAGACTCCCCTGGCTTCATGTGAACCTTGCAACCGCATTTCTTGCCGCATCTGTAGTTGGACTTTTTGAAAGCACGATCGCACGAATCAGCGCCCTAGCTGTTTTTCTTCCAGTGGTCGCAGGACAGGGGGGTAATACAGGAGCTCAAACCTTGGCTGTCGTGATTCGAGGACTTGCCCTTGGCCAGCTTGATAAAAATGTAACCAGACGCGTTATCTTAAAAGAGGCCGCTTTGGGTATTCTAAACGGCGTGGTTGTGGGGTTGGTTACCGCAGCGGTTGCCTATCTCTGGCATGGTAATCCCTATTTTGGTCTTGTGATCGGACTTGCCATGATCGTTAACATGGCAGTCGCCACAGTTTCAGGCGCTATGATCCCGATTGCCATGAGGGCCATTGGGTGGGATCCAGCTCAGTCCTCTTCTATTATTCTCACTACAGTGACCGATGTAATTGGTTTTGCATCGTTCCTGGGGTTCGCGACTTTCTTTCAACATCTTTTGGTATAATACGCTCGCCTATGTCAACCAAACCGTCAAAAAATCTTGAGACCTTTCCGAATCCTTGTCCTGATCGGGATTACGAAATTGCCTTCGACTGTCCCGAGTTTACCTGTGTTTGTCCTCGGACATGGCAACCAGATTTTGCCACCCTGCGAATCCGCTATGTCCCTGACAAGCTTTGCGTCGAATTAAAAAGCCTTAAGCTCTATCTTTGGTCTTATCGTAATGAAGGACATTTTCACGAAGAGGTAACCAACCTCATTCTCGATGATTTGGTGAAAACTACACGACCCAGACGCATGTCGATGGAGGGTGATTTCTACATTCGAGGAGGTATTCACACCGTCGTTCGGGCTTCGTATGAAAAGGGAAAGTCAAGGTCTAGCGGGAAGCCCTGACCTCTCATGGCTAGGACTTCTGCTTTTGGTCTTGGCCCTGATTTCCTTTGGGTTTGATCTTTACCATTTCAGTCACCATATTGGGCATGATCCAACGCTTCTCGGGCTTCCTCAGGTGCCGATCAAGCTGGCGTGGAAAATAGCGTTGGTTTTATTAACGCTGATTCTTCTCAGTTTGACTCGTTGGATGCTTCTCTTTGTGGTGAGTTTTGGATTTATGTTAGAAATTTTGCAGACACCTCTTTTCGCTGCCATGACACGAGAAAGTTGTGAACGGGCAAGAGAGCTTATGAAAGAATCAGGAATTGCCAGGGATGCGAAAGAAGATTTTTTAGGTCGAGTAAAGATAAAACCGCCGCGCTCCAGTTTTCCTCCTGAGATGGATAAAGTCACATGGTGGGGGGCATTCAAGCCGTTTGAGTTCTGGGAGAGCCCTGAGTTTCAAGCGGTCTGGATTAACCCACAAGGTCAGGAAGTAGAGAGACAGCCTTTCCGAGGAGGGAAGTGCCAGCTTGCGAAAACCTCACTTCCTACCCAAAAACTTCCTCGAGGCCGTCTTGAGCCAGGGATGTGGAGGGTGATCGTGAGTTGTGAAGATGTAATCATTGATAATCACCCCTTTGCTGTAGTAGGCTCTCAGGCCTCAGGTAAAGATGCAGGAGATGACACAGGAGTGATGATTTGGGCCGATGATATCAATAAATAAAGATTGGAGAGCTAAAAATGATCGCTAGTGAAATTCGTGAAGAACTTCTCAAACTTGTAAAAGAGAAAGCGGTTAGAAAAGGAGAACATACTCTTTCAAGCGGGAAGAAATCCAGCTATTACATTGATGGAAAACAGGTGACGCTTGATCCGCACGGCATTCTTCTCATCGGTAAGGCTATTCTTTCCATGCTACAAGGAAGCCAGGTGGACGCAGTGGGTGGACCCACCCTGGGAGCAGACCCTATTGCAGCAGCAGTGTCTCTCTTGAGTTTTCAGACAGGAAAGCCCTTAAAAGCCTTCATCGTTCGAAAAGAGGAGAAAAAACACGGAACTCAGAAAAGAATCGAAGGTCCTTCGCTTGAGGTTGGAGATAAGGTTGCGGTAGTGGAAGATGTAATCACGAGCGGCAAATCAGTGATGGATGCGATCCAAGAAATCGAAAAGCTGAAGTGCCGCGTGGTTAAGGTAATTTGTCTTGTGGACCGGGAAGAAGGAGCGAAAGAACTTCTCGAACCCTACAATTTTTCCCCGATTTTTACCCGCTCAGAACTTGGCTTAAACGCCTGACTCTGAATTATTTCTTCACGTACTCCATTGCGTCACGCTGAGCAGGCGCAGCGGGCTTAGCATAATCTTCAGCAGCCGATCCAGCAACAGGAGCTGCATAATCCTGACCGGCTGGTCCTAACTCTTCCTCCTCGAACTCCAAACAATTCTTGTACGAACGCGAAACGGGGAAACCATTAAAACCAGGAACCCAAAAGGTAACGACATCAAGGGCACCAGAAGTGACGCGAAGAGCCGTACAACCAATACCACTTCCAAGACCTGTTAGTGTTCCAACGAAAGGTGGCCCCTGCTTGGTTCCTTCTACGGTGTGAACGATTACGTCGACGAAAGAGGTCGCGATGTTCAAAAGTCCACGACCTAACATGCCACCGAATTTTGTGCCGTAGTGCTCAGAATTAGCAGCTTCCCAAACATTATTAACCGCTTGCTGCGCCCAGAGGGTGGGGCTAGCAAAAACAACAAAGAGTAAAAAAAACAGAACCACTTTTTTCATAGGAGCGCTCCTTTGTTTAAAGTTTCAATTTGAAGTCATTATACTTATACCCAGAAAATTTTCCATCGCTTTATTGAACCTGCTCTAATCCCCCGACTTCGAAAACAGCATACCAACCTACTAATCCAGGAACTAAAATCTGAATCCTTGATTGACAAATTTAGATAGACATGCTAGTCTTTGCTAGAGTTTTCAATAAGATAGCTAAAATTGAAAGAAGAGAAAAAGGAGTCTTTTATGGAGAAAACAAGCGAAAAACAAGAATTTCCGAGGCGCGAAAGAACTCAAATTATGACTCCTAAAGAGGCAGCAAAATATCTAGGCTTTCATCTTGTAACCATCTATCGACTTCTCAAAAAGAAGGAAGTCCCCGCGGTTAAAATCGGCGGTCAGTGGCGTTTCAAAAAGGATATCTTAGACGCCTGGCTAGTCGAGCGAATGGGTAAGGGTTAAGGAAGGCTACGAAATTTTGTAAAAAGGAAGAGTAGTGGTCTTGGCAGGAATCGTTTTAGGGCTCGACCAAATTACCAAATCAAGATCGGCATCAAAAAACCCCTTCTTCAGATAAGTTAGAGCAATTCCCTTTCCGAGAGACGGTGAATGACAAGCACTTGTCACTTGTCCAATTTCTTGGTCTCCACTTAAAACTTTGTCCCCCGTCCGTGGAAGGTCACTTTTTTCAAAAACAAGTCCGACGAGTTTACGATTGAGACCACCATAAGTTTTTATCCGTGCAACCACTTCCTGTCCAGGATAACATCCCTTCGTCTCGCTTGCGGAGATTTTCTCGAGCCCAGTTTCAGAAAATATGACCGTTTCATCCATATCCACACCGTAGCGGGGAATGCCCGCCTCAATTCTTAGGATTTCATAAGCAACAGAACCAACGGGTCTTAACCCGTAAAGACGCCCGACTTCTAAAATTCTTTTTGCAATCGGTTCACCTTTTTCTTTAGGAATGACAAGATGAAATCCCTTTTCTCCTGTAAGGGATCTACGGATGAGCGTAGCCGGCGTTTCCAAGATTGAGAAATTGGTATGGTGAAATTCTTGGTTGACCATGACGGGGCCATGGATGAGCGAACCAACGAGAGCTTCCGATTTCGGCCCCTGAAGAGATAGAAGAATCCATTGACTCGTTACATCACGAAGCTCTATATCTTCTGTTACGTGAAGTTTTTGAAGATGGCCAAGGATTTTCTTCTCAAGACCTCCCTCCATTTCAAGAAGGATAGAGTTCGCGAATACATAGACGCTCATGTCGCCAAGAATTTTGCCTTGGGCATTGAGAAGGGCCGCGTAACAGCCGCCTCCAAGCCCGAGACTCTTGATATCATTCGTTAAGAGGCTGTGGAGAAAAGAAACCCTGTCTCTTCCTGTGACTTCAATCTTGCCACGAAAACTCAGGTCTAAAAATCCCACATCTTTTCTAACAGCCTGACACTCCGAAGCGAAATCTTTGAAAAGCGAAGGAATTTCCCATTCTCTTTCCTTTTTTAAGGTAGCGCCGATATTTTCCCAAAAATCTGCAAGCGGGACTTTATTTACCATGATTTTGTATCAACTTTGCAATCTTCTGGTGAGGTGAAGGAAGGGGAAAGCGCGAAAGATTTTCAGGTTTCACCCAAGTCCGACCCTTTTGCCCAACCGAGGTTCTTCCTTCGTAAACACGGAGACGAACATGATACTTAGTAAACCCGTGTCTGAATTCCGCCCTCGGCCTCCATTCATCTATTTTGATTCCTAGTTTTTTCCTCACCCTATTTTTTAGAAAATTTCTTTCAGGCTGGCCATTAGAATGTATCCATTGTGGAAAGGTCCAAAGACCTCCCCAGCGGGCTTCCGCAGGCTGTTTTTCTATGAGCACTTTACCATTTTTCCAGATGAGAGCAGCAACTGTTTTTAATTTCTCCATCTTTACTTTCCGCATCTTGATAGGGAATTCAGTTTCCCTTTTTAATCGGTGAGCTTTACAAACCCTATTAACGGGACAAGAGAGACATTTCGGATTTTCTGGGAGACAAATGAGAGCACCAAGCTCCATGAGGGATTGGTTAAAGTCACCCTTAGACACGCTCTCCTTAACAAGCGTCCGCGCAATACCCCACAACTTCTTTTTGCCATCCGTTTTATCAATCGGTTCTTTGATTGCAAAGATACGGGATAAAACTCGCGCTACATTTCCATCCAGAATCGGTTCCGATTTTTCGAAGGCGATACTTGCGATTGCGCCCGCGGTGTAACTTCCAACACCAGGAAGCCTGAGCCATTCTTTCAGAGAATCTGGAAATTTGCCTTTAAGCCTTTTGACAATAGTCTTAGCCGCGCGATGGAGATTTTTAGCTCGTCTGTAGTACCCAAGACCTTCCCAGGACTTTAGCACTTGAGTAAGAGGAGCTGATGAAAGTTTATTGACGTTAGGAAAAGTTTTTATCCAACGCTCATAGTAAGGGATAACCGTGTTGACCTGTGTCTGCTGAAGCATGATCTCAGAAACCCAGATCTTGTAAGGGTCTTTTGTTTTTCTCCAGGGAAGAGGACGCTTATTTTGCTTAAACCACTTCAAAAGGAGAGATTGCATAGGAAAGCTATCTTAACGGGAGTCCAAACCCATGTCCAGCGGACGTGTAACCTTATAGCATGATTCCCAATGGTTGTCAGCAGTGCAACGTGATAGCTGATAAAAGGGTTCTGCATGAAAACGGTAGTGGCTATCATACCAATTAGTCGCGCGTCTATGTCCAGCAGGCCGTTTGCACCGTCTCTCATTAAGTCCTATAATTCTATTAGGTGATTCAGATGGCCCAAACGACATTAGCCGACACCCTGGCTGATCTTACCAAAGAAGGCGAGCTTTACGAGGCTACGCCTGATGGAAAGGTGCGTTGTTTTGCTTGCGGTCACAGATGCCCCATCCCAGAGGGTAGAGCAGGAATCTGCCGAGTCAGATTCAATCAGGGCGGGAAACTCTACGTTCCTTCTGGATATGTAGGCGCACTTCAAGACGATCCTATCGAAAAGAAACCTTTCTTCCACGCCCTGCCAGGGACAAGGGCCTTAAGTTTTGGAATGCTTGGTTGCGATTTCCATTGCGGTTACTGCCAAAACTGGGTAACAAGCCAGGCTCTTCGCGATCCAGTGGCAGGAGCGCCGCCGATGAAAACAGGTCCTAAAGAATTAGTCAAACTTGCTCTTCAAAGAGAATGTCAGGTATTGGCCAGCACCTACAACGAACCTCTGATCACAAGCGAGTGGGCGGTTGAAATTTTCAAGGAAGCGAAAAAATCAGGGCTTGTGACGGCCTACATATCTAATGGAAATGGAACGCCCGAGGTGCTTGATTATATCCGTCCTTGGGTTGATCTCTATAAAATCGATCTCAAAGGTTTTGACGATCGACACTACAGAGAACTTGGCGGAGTTCTCGATAATGTCCTCGCCACGATCAAACAGGTTTTTGAAAAAGGATTTTGGCTTGAAATCGTGACTCTGTTAATCCCAGGATTCAATGATTCAGATGAAGAAATCGAGAAACTGACTCAATTCCTAGCCTCAGTCTCTCCAGACATCCCCTGGCACTGCACCGCCTTTCATAAGGATTACAAAATGACCAATCCTGACAATACCCCTGTCGCAACCCTGATTCGAGCCGCTCGGATTGGGAAGCGAGCAGGTCTTCATTACATCTACGCAGGGAATCTTCCAGGGATGGTTGGAGATTGGGAAAACACTTACTGCCCTACTTGCCAAACTCTTTTGATCGAGCGCTACGGTTTCAAGGTGCGGGTAAATCGACTAGATTCAAAGGGGGCTTGTCCTAAGTGCCACACACGCATCCCTGGGTTCTGGGGTAAGGGGTTGTCTTAAGGAATCTTGAGTAGTATGATGATTTCAATCAAATGAAGATCATCGCCGACTTCCATATCCACTCCAAATACAGTCGGGCCACTTCCCGTGAAATGGAGGTTGAGACACTCGCCCTCTGGGCTGAGAAAAAGGGAATCGATCTTCTCGGCACTGGGGACTTTACTCATCCCCAATATTTTGCAGAGCTTCAAGGCAAACTCGAACCGCTTGGAAATGGCCTTTTTAAACTCCGTGCTGGTTCCTCACCAGTTCGTTTCATTTTAACAGTCGAAGTAAGCAATATCTTCTCAGTGAAGGGTGTAACAAAGAGAATCCACGCCGTTATTTTTGCCCCCTCTTTTGACGTCGCTGAAAAAATCAACAGTCAACTCTCGAGAGTTGGTAAATTAGCCAGCGATGGCCGTCCAATTTTTGGTCTTCATGTGAAAGATATTGTTAAAATCGCACTCGACGCCTCTAGCGATTGTCTTGTTGTCCCCGCGCATGCTTGGACGCCGTGGTTTTCTCTCTACGGAGCCAATTCAGGTTTTGATTCTATGGAAGAGTGTTTTGAAGAACAGGCGAAAAATATTTACGCCATTGAGACAGGCCTTTCTTCAGATCCTGCGATGAACTGGCGGCTTTCAACCTTGGACAAAATCACCCTTCTTTCCAATTCTGATTCTCATTCTCCATCGCGTATCGGTCGGGAGGCGAATGTCTTTGACTCTGAAATGAACTATTTTGAAATCGTGAAGGCGATTCGCGAAAAAGATCGTAAGAAGACCCTTTATACGATTGAGTTTTTCCCCGAAGAGGGAAAATACCACTTTGACGGCCACCGTTTGTGTAATACGGTGCTCGCGCCTCAAGAAAGTAGGAAGCTTGATAAGCGGTGTCCCCAATGTGGGAAAAAGCTGACCATTGGAGTCCTGCACAGGGTGGATGATCTGGCAGATCGTGAGGAAGGCTTTGTTCCGAAAGATGCCATCCCCTTCAAAAATATGATTCCGCTCGATGAAATTATCGCCGATGCCATGGGCCAAAATGTGGGAACAAAAGGGGTCGATCAAGAGTACGAGAAAATGATTAAGAGAATCGGCCCTGAACTCTCAATCCTTTTCGATCGATCTGCAGAAGAACTCGCCAAGGGGGCTCTTCCTCAAGTGGTTGAGGGAATCATGCGAGTCCGAGAAGGACAAGTTGAAATTCTTCCAGGTTATGACGGCGTTTATGGAAAGATTAAAATTTTTAAAGAGGAAGATAGGAGCAAAACCGTTCCCGCATCACCTTCCAGCCAGATGGAACTTTTCTGAAATAAGTTGCCTTACCTAAAACACCTCTTCATTTTCGCGCTTCTTTTTCTTTGGGGAGGGGCGTTCCCAAGCCAGGCCGAGGAGAAGCCTTATGACTATGTTATTAAGGACGTTTTAGTTTTTGATGGAGAATCCCTTCTCCCGAAGAAACAAGACCTGGCAATTTCAAGGGATCGAATCATTCGGATAGGAAAGGTGTCCGAAAAAGAAGGGAACCAAGTGATCCATGCAGAAGGACTGATAGCAAGTCCAGGTTTTATCGATATTCACACCCACTCTGATTTTAACCCCTTCGTTTATGCCAACCTTGGGAACAAAGTTCTTCAGGGTGTAACAACAGAGGTAATCGGAAATTGTGGTATGTCAGCTGCTCCTGTCATGGGTTACCACGAGAGTCAAATAGCTGATGTGTGGAAAAGAGAAGGCGTGGGAATTCCGACCCCACTCTCCTGGAAAAGCTTCGAAGAGTATAAGAGCGAGGCGGAATTCCAGGGTCTTGAAACAAACCTTGTCAGTCTTGTGGGGCACGGCAATCTTCGATCGATTGTCTTGGGTGCGGATTCCCGAAAAGCTACGCCTACAGAACTCGATCGGATGAGAACGCTTTTCGATGAGGCCCTTGACGAAGGAGCGTGGGGAATTAGTTTTGGTCTCGTTTATATCCCTGGGATTTTTTCAGATCGTGAAGAGATCGTGACTCTTTGCCGCGAAGCAGGAAGAAAAAACGGAATCTGCGCTTTTCATATGAGAAGTGAAGGAAAAGAACTTCTCGAAGCGATTCAGGAAGTGATTGATATCGCAAAAGAAACAGGTGCGCCTTGCCACATCTCTCACCTCAAAGCGGCTGGGAAACAAAACTGGCCAAAAATTACCGAGGCCTTTCAAAAAATCGAGGAAGCGCAGAAACAAAGTCTCAAAATAACAGCGGATGTTTATCCCTATACAGCAAGTTTTGCCGAGCTTGGCGTTATCCTTCCTGACGATCTCTATAAAGATCCAGAACGCACTCAGCGTTTTAGAGACTCCAAACAAAGAGGGAAAATTCTTCGAACCTTACGGAAACATTATGAGAAAAACCCTGTGAATTGGGAAAATATTAGAATCGCAACCGTCTCGACCGATAAAAATGGCTGGATGCAAGCAAAAACCCTCCTTGTAATTTCCGAAACTTTTAAAAAGCCTCCCATCGAGACCTTGATCGACATACTGAGAGACGAAGAATTTAAAGTGAGCGCTTTCTATTTTTCTCAAAGCGAAGAAGTTGTCAGTCAAGTTCTATCAAAGCCTTATGTGGCGATCGGTAGCGACAGCATTGCAGACGGAAGCGCCATGCCTCACCCTAGAGCCTACGGAACTTTCCCCAAATTATTGGCTCAATGTCCGAGGGATACAACTAAAGGGGGCAGGTGTTGGGGCAGCGCCATCCATCAGATGACAGGCTTGCCAGCGAAGATATTGGGTCTTAAAGAGAGGGGGAGGATTCAACCAGGGTTTTTTGCCGACCTCGTTTTATTTGATCCTTTAACGGTTCAGGATAAAGCTGACTACGATAACCCGAAAACAATGCCTGAAGGGATCGAATGGGTTTTCGTGAATGGAAAGGCTGTGGTTCAAGAAGGGAAATACGAGCCTGTTCATTCAGGTCTTTTCGTCGAAGCTGAACGAACGTATAAGTAGCGTTGTCACCTATACTTACCTATTTGGCTTCTATATCTCGCGGGCATCCGTGGTTTAAGTGGCCTTGACAGGAGCGTTAGTGTGTGGTACTTATTTAACATATTAACAAAGTCTTAATCTTATCGATTTTACAGTTACTGAGGAAATTAGCCATGAAAAAGACGCTGTACAAAGCGATTATCGTATTGGTGGTGGCGGTTGCCACTTTATCTCCTAGCGGATTCGGTATCGATCCAGCCGCGTTAAATCAGACAGACGAAACTCAGATTCCTGTCAAATCCGTTGCCGACCAGCCTGTGAAATCGGAAGCAATTACAGAAACAGCGCCAACCAGTATTGATTCTCCCTTATCCACCGCTACCCCAGAAACAAGTCAGGAACAGATAGTTTACTCTCCTGACGGGAAATGGGCCGTCAAGGACGAACGTGCAATTGGTCGCCTGCTGATACGCAATCAGGAAACAGGTGAAGTAAGCGAGCTCATTTTCACCGAAGAAGAACAGCCTGTCTTGGGCTTCACCGTCCGTAACAAGGGAATTTACTTCATGTATTCACAGAACGGAGAAACGAAGATATCGTTTGTCTTTTACGAAAACCTCAATGAAAGAATTCAAATTGTTGTTCAAGGTCAGGTGCAGATCTCCCCTGATGGGAAATGGTTGGTAAAAGACGAGCGAATGTTCGGACGGCTCCTTGTAACAAACCAAGGAACAGGTGAAGTCAAAGAACTGATTTTCACAGAAGAGGAACACCCTGTAGTCGCATATACGCTAAACAATAAGGGAATCTACTTCGTTTATATAGAGGGTGGTCAACAAAAGATTTCCTTCGTCTACTATCAAAATCTAAGTGAGCGAGTTGCGATCATAGTAAAACCGCAGCAGGTCGTTACTTCTCCCAACGGTGTCTACGCCGTAAAAGACGAACGGATAAATGGAAGACTGCTTGTCACGGACACTCGGACAGGCAAAACAGCGCAGCTTCTATTCTCACCAGACGAACATCCCATCATTGATTTTCAGGTTACCGATAAGGGAATTTATTACTACGTCTTGGAAGGAAGAAGACTTCGTAGACGCTTCGTCTCCTTTAAAACTCTCTTCGCTTAATTTTCCTCCTCAGGTCACTCAATTAAGTGAAAGTCACCGCGAAAAGTCACTGTTGTCTGCAGAATCGGTAGTCAGCCATTCGTTATACTGCTGATAACAGTGTTTCAATCATCCTAGTTAGACGAGGCTTTTCGTCGAAGCCGCAAAATGATATACTTCGGGCCCCCAAAGATAGGAGGAAAACATGGCAGAACAAGAACGTAAAGGCGCAGCAACATTTAAAGGAAATCCCCTAACCCTTATAGGACCAGAGCTTAAGAAAGGTGACAAAGCACCTAATTTTCAGCTTTTGGCAGGAGATCTTTCCGCAGTTACTCTTGAGAGTTTCAAAGGGAAGATCAAGCTTATCAGCGTCGTTCCCTCTCTTGATACACCTGTTTGCGACATGCAGACGAAGCGTTTCAATGAAGAAGCATCCAGGCTTCCATCCGATGTGGTGGTCTTGACTGTAAGCGCGGACCTTCCGTTTGCGCAAACGAGATGGTGCGGTGCAGCACATGTGGATAAGGTAAAGGTTCTTTCCGACCACAAAGAGACTTCCTTCGGCAAAGCCTATGGAGTGTTGATTAAGGAGCTCAGACTTCTTTCTCGCTCCATTTTCGTTGTCGGGTCCGATGACAAGATTCAATATGTCGAGTACGTGAAGGAGGTCACGCAGCACCCCAATTATGAAAAGGCGCTCGGTTCTCTTCGCGAAAAGGCTCGCGTTTAAGGTAAAGAAATTTCTTCTTTTCCTTATCCTGTCTTTAATTTTTTCGAGACAGGTTGGCGCTGGTGAAACCCTTCGGATGATCGATGGAAAGATTAAAGAGATTTCTCTCGAGAAGCACGAGCTCGTTTTATCTTACAAGCATCCCGTTACGAGCCGTTCTGAAGAGTTGAAGTTAATCATTGATGACAAGACCAGCGCTGATGAAGGTGTCCGCCTTGAAGACCTCCGTGGAGACGATCCTGTATCCGTCACCTACGAAGAGATTCCAGGCGGACTTTTCTATGCTCGTGATGTAAGGCGGGTTCCGCTTCGTGGCGTACCTATTAAAGAAATCCCGCGTTAATTGGCTTGCCCCTTTTTTTCTTGGATTCTTTTCTCTTAATCTTCTGACCCCAACTTATTTTGTAGCCTGGGCAGGTGAAGACCAGGCTCATGTCTATTTCTTCCAAGCACTCAAGTATAAAGAAGAAGGTCGCATTTTAGCTGCTGAGAGGCTTTTCCGCCGAGCCATCGAACTCGAACCAGAGAATGCAGATTTCCATTTTGAGCTTGGCAATCTCTATGTCGAGCGAAACAATCTCCCTGGGGCAAAAATTGAATACGGACAAGCTACGATGATCACACCTAATCATATCGCCGCGCATTACAATTTGGGGCTTGTTTATCGTGAGTTGGGAGAAATGGGTGAGGCGAGGAGTGAATTTCGGCGAGTTCTCGAGATCGATCCCTCCAATGTGAAAGCTCAACTTCAGATCGGATACACCTATGCAGCCGAAGGCTTCATTGAAGATGCCCGTGAGGCCTTCCGAGAAGCTCAAGCGATGGATGCGACAAATCCCGAGCCCGAAGTTGCACTTCAAGATTTGGAGAGATTTGAAATAGAAGCGAGAGAAAAAGCTCAGACAGATCAAGAAAGGCGCCTCTTTCAAAAGCAAAGGCTTCTTTCTCGTGCCATTCGCTCTCGAGACTTAGGAATTCTCGATAATTCTGAAGATGAAAACGGCTGACGCGATCGATCTGACAAAAATTAAAGCCATCTTCTTTGATGCAGGCGGGACTCTCTTCAGACCTTTTCCTTCTGTAGGTGAGGTTTACTCTGAAGTTGCAAGCCGTCATGGTCTTTTCGCCGACCCCTTGGAACTGGAGGCAACTTTTCATACCCATTGGGAGGAGAGGGACGGTCTGGCAAGCCTTCAGAGTCACTCCAGCGAAAAGAAGGAAAAAGAGTGGTGGAAAACCCTTGTTTGGGACGTCTTCTCACGATTCGGAGAACTCAAGGATTTCGACGCCTTTTTTGAGGAGCTTTATCACCGCTTTGCAAGCCCTGAAGTTTGGCGTCTCTTCCCAGATGTTCTTCCTTCTCTTAAGGAGCTCAAAAGGAAGAGGAAAATTCTTGGAGTTGTTTCGAATTGGGATTCCAGGCTTTTTGGAATCTGTAGAGACTTGGGCTTAAATGACTATTTTGATTTTGTATTAGCCTCCGCTGTAGTCGGGTCCGCGAAACCGAGTCCTAAGATTTTTCAGGAAGCACTTAAGCATGCTCAAGTTGAGCCAGGCGAGGCGCTTCATGTCGGCGACAGCATTGAAGACGATATCTTGGGCGCCCAAAAAGCTGGCGTTCACGCCCTTTTTCTGGATCGAAAAGGAAGACGCTCTTCGAACGCGCTGACTGTTTCAACCCTGCTTGTTTTAGCAAAGGATTTTATTGACAGAAACTCGTAAGCTTCCGATAATCTTCTCCTGTTATGCCAGATACTGAAGTCAAAACCGAAAAAACCCCCTTCAAATCCGATCTTCTTAAGGGCAAAAAAGGGCTTGTTGTGGGTGTGGCCAATAAACGTTCCATTGCTTGGGGAATCGCCCAAGCACTCTCTAATCACGGTGCCCAACTCGCCTTTACTTATCAAGGGGATCGCCTCAAAGAAAGCGTCGCTGAATTAGCCGCCACCCTTCCAGGAAAATCACCTCTTTATCCTTGCGATGTGACAAAAGATGACGAGGTCAAGAAAGTCTTTGAAGGACTCAGTCAGGAATTCGGCTCTCTTCATTTTCTGGTGCACGCTGTAGCCTTCGCAAAAAAAGAAGACCTCGATGGTCGGACGATTGATACAGCAAAAGACGGCTTCCAGATCGCTTTAGATGTCAGTTCTTATTCCCTCATTGCGCTGGCCAAAGCGGCTGAACCCCTACTTGAAAAAGAAGGGGGGAGTATCGTAGCGTTGACTTATCTGGGATCCGAAAAGGTGGTTCCTAACTATAACGTTATGGGAATTGCTAAAGCGGCCCTTGAGTCGGCTATTCGCTATCTTGCAGCCGATCTTGGGAAAAAAAATATCCGCGTAAATGGTGTTTCGGCAGGACCTGTCAGTACCCTGGCGGCCAGAGGAATTTCAGGATTTACCATCATGCTTGAAGGCCACAGAAATCGTGCTGCGCTCAAACGTAATGTCGAAGTTGAAGAGGTAGCAAACACCGCCTTTTTTCTTTTAAGTCCTCTTTCGAGCGGGATCACAGGGGAAATCATTTATTGCGACGCAGGCTACCGCATCATGGGGTTTTAGTCTCAAGGCCTCATGTCTAATATCCTCGTTCTTGATCTTGAGACCCAAAGATCTTTTAAAGAAGTAGGAAAGCAAAATCTCCACAAGCTTCGTATTTCAGTTGTTGGCACCTACGATTATCTGACTCAAGACTATTCGATATACGAAGAAAAAGACATTCTTCAGCTTGATAAAAGAATTCGAGAAGCCGAGCTTCTCATCGGTTTCAATATCCGCCGTTTTGACCTGCCCGTCTTAGCACCCTATCTTTTTACCCCCATTGAAAATTTGCCCGTTCTCGATCTGATCGATGCCGTTGAGAAACATCGTGGACATAGGGCAAGTCTTGATTCAATTGCCCAGCCAACCCTTAAATTAAGCAAAAGCGGAACAGGTTTTGATGCCCTCACTCTTTTTCAAGATGGAAGAATCGAAGAATTAAAACGCTACTGCCTTGACGATGTTCGCCTTACAAAAGAAGTTTATAATTATGGAATGGCGAACGGGAAAATTTATTTCACCTCCTCCTGGGACTACAAGACTTATGAAATTCCCGTATCTTGGCGAGAAGAAACCGAAGAATTCCTCAGGTCTGTCAAACCTTCAAGCGCAGAATTCCCGACCAGTCTTTTCTAATTTCTATGCTTGAGTCAAACCGCATCGCTTTCAAGGAATGGGCTTCCGTCGTGGAAGTCTTGGGTAAGGGAGAACAAATTCTCATTCTTCGTAAAGGTGGCATCCATGAAAAAGGGAAAAAATTCGATGTCGCCCACGAAGAATTTTTTCTTTTTCCAACCTCCGAGCATCAAAATCCCAAAGATTTGAAGCCCGAAGGAGCTGGAATTCTGGAAAGGGTTTTGGCCAATAGGCCAGAACCAAACGTTCTGCCAATCCAATACTACTCGGTTGTCGAAGATAGTTTCTGGATTTCAGATGAAAAGACTCTTCATTCACTCAACCCTTTTCACATCTGGTCTTGGGAATGCATAAAGGCAAGGTATGAATGGGGAGAGGAGAAGGGGCTTTTCGGAATCGTCATTCGTGCTTATGCTTACCCCGAACCTTTGAAGTTAGAGAACTTAAAGCGGTACGGTGGCTGCCGTTCCTGGGTAGAATTTGACAGTCTTCTTCAAACCTCTTCTCTTGTTCCTGTCCTTTCTGACAGCCGATTCATGGGGAGGAAGAAAGAGATCGAAAAGGCTTTAAAAGGTTACCTAGCCCCTCGTTCTTAAAAATTCTCAAGCCTTTGTCTTATCTTAAGTTATATCTTCTCCTCCCCATCTCCCTGGGTTGACAAAAGAGGAGCCAACACCTAACATTCTCCCATGGTTAAGCTACCCATCTATATGGATTATCATTCAACAACACCTGTGGATCCCAGGGTCCTCGAGGCGATGCTGCCTACTTTTAAGGATCGCTTCGGTAACGCCGCAAGCCGCAATCATCCATTCGGGTGGGAAGCTGAAAAGCTGGTTGAGAAGGCGCGCGCTCAGGTTGCTCATATCATCCATGCAGATCCTAAGGAGATTGTGTTTACAAGCGGAGCCACCGAGTCAAACAATACGGCTTTGAAGGGCATAGCCGAGATGTATCACGAAAAAGGGAATCACATCATCACCCAAACTACAGAACATAAGTCGATTCTTGATACGGCTAAATATCTCGAAAAAAAGGGAATTCGCGTAACTTACCTTTCTGTCGCCCCCTATGGACTTATTGATCCAGAAAAGGTCAGGGAAGCCATTACGGACGAAACCATCCTTATATCCATCATGGCAGCGAATAACGAAATTGGAACGGTCCAACCAATTGAAGAGATTGGAAAGATCGCCAAGGAAAAAGGGGTTCTTTTTCACGTTGACGCAGCACAGGCTATGGGCAGGATTCCCGTGGATGTTGAGAAAATGAAAATCGACCTTCTTTCTTTTTCCGCCCACAAAATGTACGGCCCCAAAGGAATCGGGGTTCTTTACATTCGGAGACAAAATCCACGCGTGAGGCTTGCAGCTATGTTTCATGGAGGAGGCCATGAGAAAGGAATGCGTTCTGGGACGCTTAATGTGCCTGGAATTGTCGGTCTTGGGAAGGCCTGCGAGGTGGCAGAAGAAGAGCTTCCACGAGAATCAGAGAGAATTCTACGTCTTCGCGAGAGACTCTATCAGAATATTTCAAAGGAACTCCAGGATATCCATCTCAATGGTCATCCGAAAAATAGACTGCCTGGAAACCTTAACCTCAGCTTTGCCTACGTAGAAGGGGAATCTCTCCTTATGGGCATCAGTGAAGAGGTAGCTGTTTCTTCAGGTTCAGCCTGCTCATCAGCAAGGGTTGAACCTTCTTATGTTTTGAAAGCTCTCGACACTGGAGAAAAGTTCGCTCATACCTCTGTTCGTTTCGGTCTGGGTAGATTCAATACTGAGGAAGAGGTTGATTATGTCGCGAAGCAGGTGATCGAGATTGTGGATCGACTTCGTGAGATATCTCCTCTCTATGAGGCAACAAAGCACGGAAAATGATATACTTACTCGGAGACAAATAAGATCATGATCACACTTACACCTGTAGCCATCAAAGAAGTGAAGCGGCTCTTAAGCGAGCAGGAGCATAAAGACCGCGGACTCCGCATCGGTGTCAAAGGCGGCGGCTGTTCGGGTCTTTCCTACAACCTTAATTTTGACGCACAAAAGGCAGGGGATAACGTGATGGAATACGAAGGGGTAAGGGTATTTGTAGACCCTAAGAGCCTGCTTTATCTTGATGGAATGACCCTCGACTTTTCTGACAGTTTGCAGGGCCGCGGCTTTAAATTCATAAACCCAAACGCTTCCAAAACTTGCGGTTGCGGAGAATCATTTACAGTCTAGTCTGTCTGCTCTAGTTTCAGCCTCTGACACCAAGATTCTAACTTATTTACCTGTAATTAGTTATAGAATAAACCCCATTATCTAGATCAAACTGGACAATCTTAGTCTACATTTGTATACTTTAAGGTGGGAAGGGAAAGAGAGGGGTAAGTATGAGGTACACAACAAAGACAGAGTATGGCTTGGTTTGCTTGGTGTATATGGCTAAGCATTCCTCAGCCGAACTCGTTACTATCAAGGAAATAGCGGAGAAGGAGCATTTCTCGCCAACCTACATTGAGAAAATCTTCCAAACCCTCCGTTCAGCCAACATCGTTAACTCTCATCCTGGCAAGCAGGGAGGCTTTTCATTGGCTAGGGACCCCTCCGAAATCACCCTCAAGGAGATCATCGAAGCTCTTGAAGGCGGTACTTTTGATATTTTCTGTGAGCCTGAAGTACGAGAGCACATCGTCTGCACCCACTTCTGTATGTGTGGCGTGAGACCTGTTTGGACGAAGACTAAAGAAATGCTCGACCATTTTTTTAACTCCATTACGCTTGAAATGGTTGCTAAGGAGGAAAAGGAAGCAAAGCCTCTCATTGCAGCAAAAGGTGATTTAGAGGGCGAAAGTTATGAGCAAAAAAGCAGAAGAGCTGATTAATCGCGAGTACAAATACGGCTTTGTCACGGATATTGAGGCGGACTCTGCGCCTCCTGGTCTCAATGAAGATATTATTCGATTCATTTCAAGTAAGAAAAACGAGCCCAAGTTTATGCTCGAGTGGAGACTTAACGCTTACAAGCGTTGGCTTTTGATGAAGGAGCCGACGTGGCCGAATGTCCACTACCCATCGATTGATTATCAAAAGATAATTTACTACTCAGCTCCAAAGCAGAAGAAACTTTTGAATAGTCTTGATGAGGTGGATCAGGAGCTTTTGAAGACCTTTGAGAAGCTGGGCATTCCTCTTGAAGAACAGAAGCGTCTCGCTGGAGTGGCTGTCGATGCAGTCTTTGACAGTGTCTCTGTTGCCACTACCTTTAAGGCAAAATTGCAGGAGGTCGGAGTCATCTTTTGCTCTTTTTCAGAAGCAGTCCAAAATCACCCCGATCTTGTGCAGAAATATTTGGGTTCTGTGGTGCCGACTAACGATAACTTCTACGCCGCGTTAAATTCTGCTGTTTTTAGCGACGGGTCATTCTGTTTTGTGCCAAAAGGGGTACGTTGCCCCATGGAACTCTCTACCTATTTTCGCATCAACAATGCCGAAACAGGGCAATTTGAGCGCACCCTGATCATTGCAGAGGAAGGAAGTTATGTCAGTTACATGGAGGGTTGCACCGCCCCCATTCGAGACAAGAATCAGCTGCATGCAGCCGTCGTTGAACTTGTTGCCCTCGAAAATGCGCAGATCAAATATTCGACAATTCAAAATTGGTACGCGGGGGATAAGGAAGGAAAGGGTGGAATTTATAATTTTGTGACCAAACGAGGCAAATGCGCTGGCAAAAATTCCAAAATTTCCTGGACACAGGTTGAGACAGGCGCGGCCATCACCTGGAAATATCCAAGCGTGATTCTTCAGGGCGACAATTCCATTGGAGAATTCTACTCAGTCGCCCTCACTAATAATTACCAGCAGGCGGACACAGGTACCAAGATGATCCATATTGGGAAAAATACGAAAAGCACGATCATCTCCAAAGGAATTGCGGCGGGGCATGGGAACAATTCCTATCGAGGGCTTGTTAAAGTTCTCCCAAAGGCATACGGTGCGCGCAATTTTTCGCAGTGTGATTCTCTTCTCTTGGGTGATAAGTGCAGCGCTAATACTTTTCCCTATCTTGAGGCCCAGAACCCAACAGCCAAAGTGGAGCACGAAGCTACCACCTCAAAGATCAGCGAAGATCAGCTTTTTTATTGCAACAGCCGCGGCATTTCAGAAGAAAACGCGGTCTCTATGATTGTGAACGGATTCTGTAAAGAGGTCTTTAAAAATTTGCCCATGGAGTTTGCAGTGGAGGCAACCAAACTTCTTGGCGTGAGTCTAGAGGGAAGCGTAGGTTAAGCATCTGTGAAGGAGACCAAGCCCATGCTTGAAATTCGGAATTTGCGTGTGACGATCGACCAAAAGGAAATACTCAAAGGGATTGATCTTAAAGTCAATCAGGGAGAGGTTCATGCCATCATGGGGCCTAATGGGTCGGGCAAGAGTACACTGGCAAGGACTCTGGCGGGACATCCTTCTTACATTCCTACTCAAGGGCAAGTACTTTACAAAGGAAAGAATCTTTTGGAGATGAGCTCCGATGAAAGGGCACGCGAAGGGGTTTTTATGGCGTTCCAATATCCCGTTGAAATTCCTGGAATCAGTACAGCCTATTTTTTAAGAGCTGCGCTGAATGCCCTCCGAACCCATAAAGGTCTTGAAGAAGTTGATGCGATGCAATTCTTGGAGCTTCTAAAGGAAAGGATGAAGATCGTTGAAATGGATGCTAGTTTCATCAGCCGCCCTGTGAAT
>JACQLI010000030.1 GCA_016204125.1 Candidatus Omnitrophota bacterium | reverse complement strand
CGGTTGATATGGATAACGGTTTGAGTCGGCCTCACTCGATGGGACGGCTCGGCCGATTATTCCGATCGGCCTCGCTTCGTCCCAACGCCGCCTCCGATGGGGAGATTCTGCCTATCAGGCGATCTCGGATGATCCTGAAGCGACGTTGGCTGAGTCCCGCTAGGGGCTCTGCCGCCGAGCCGAGGTGGACTCCTTATCTCCCTTACTTAGCTTATCCTTTGATTACCCAGATCTCTTTACTACTTCTAGATTCTCCATGCGATTGAAATACCCACGGTTTCCTTCTAGAGCTAGGAGGCATCCGTCCACCGAGGCGGTCGCGGAAGGATCGGTCCGAGATTGCACATGATAAATGAATTTCAGCTAATCGAAAGACTCAAATTTTTGATTCCAAGATCTCTTCAAGGAAGATTTCCGATTGGGGATGATGCGGCTATTCTTCCTACAAAGGGTGGCAAATGCTTCCTTTTCACAACAGATGTTATCGTGGAGGGGATCGACTTTCGCATAAGGGGAAAGGAAAGAGCTTCTCCTGAGCAGATCGGCCATAAGGCTCTCGCTGTCAATTTAAGTGATATTGCGGCCATGGGAGGAAAACCGCTTGCCTTTGTAGCGGCCATCGGTATTCCTAAGCGATTTTCACAGGCTTGGATTGAAAGGGTAGCAAGAGGAATGATTTCACTGGCACGTCAATTTAAGATTTGTTGGGTGGGAGGGGATATTTCGCGTTCCGATAAGTTTTTTGTCTCCATCGCACTTTTGGGAGAGGGGGAGACTAGAGAAATTGTTTCAAGAAAGGGGGCAAAGCCAGGGGATCTTATTTACGTAACAGGAAAACTTGGAGGCTCTATTCAAAGAAAACATCTTGTGTTTACCCCAAGAATTCGTGAGGGGAGATATCTCGCTGGGGGGATCCATCCGAACGCGATGATTGACCTTTCAGACGGTTTCATTCAAGATTTGGGCCACATCCTCTCTTCCTCACACGTAGGAGCGAGAGTGACACTCGATCAAATTCCCATTTCTGAAGCCGCTCGAGATAGGGCTAAAGGATCAGAAAAGAAAGCACTGATGTTTGCATTGAGCGATGGTGAGGATTTCGAACTTTTATTCACCGTGGCTCGCAATAAGTCGGAGCGTCTTGAGAAATCTTGGGCAAGACAATTCCCAGCAATTCCTCTCACGAGGGTAGGTGAGATTACCTTCCGATCAG
The DNA here is from genome assembly GCA_016204125.1 of Candidatus Omnitrophota bacterium. Classification (GTDB taxonomy): domain Bacteria; phylum Omnitrophota; class Omnitrophia; order Omnitrophales; family JACQLI01; genus JACQLI01. The sequence goes on along the minus strand of JACQLI010000030.1, from coordinate 5,375 downwards.
GGAGAATCGAATGGGCTCGGAGCGGGAAAAGCGTTTCAAAATTATGGTTTCGCAAAAAGGGATTCGCTCACTTCTAACAAGATCTGAGTCTGAGACTACTCATTTGGCTGAAGAGATGGGGAGAAGTCTCAAGCCTGGGGATATTGTGGCTCTTGTTGGAGAAATTGGGAGCGGCAAGACACTATTCATCAAAGGATTATGTAGGGGGCTTGGTGTTAAAGATCCGAATGAGGTGAAGAGCCCAACCTTTGTGCTCCTCCATATCTACGAGGGTCGATTTCCCATTCATCATTTTGATCTTTACCGTCTTGAAGAGGGCAAGGAACTCGATGCCATCGCCTTTGATGAATTTATCCGAAACCCAGAGGCCGTTTCTCTTATTGAGTGGGCTGACCGTGCTCCCAACCGTATTCCAGAAAAAGCTACCTGGGTAGAACTAAAAATCAAAGGGCCGCATTCTCGTCAAATTTCCATCAAGTCTCATGAAGAAAATCTTAAGCATTGAGACTTCCTGTTCGGTTCTGAGTGTTGCCCTCGGTAATACCAAAGGAGGGATTCGAGAGCTTCGAGCAGGAAAAGGATTTCAACATTCCGAGTATCTTATCCCTTTAATCCATCAATTGCTTAAGAAGGAAAAGCTTTCTCTCGATGACATTGAAGTTTTCGCGATCGATAGAGGTCCTGGTTCTTTTACGGGTCTTCGAATAGGTTTTAGCCTTCTTAAAGGGTTCCTTGCCGTCAGGAAAAGGCCTTGCTATGGAGCGCTCAGTTTAGATATGATGACTACCCCTATTGATTTACCAGAAGGTTCTGTCCTGTGCGTGCTTCTTGATGCGCGCCGAGACGCCCTTTATGGTCGTTTTTACAAACGTCAGGAAAGGGAATGGACTGCAGTAAGCAATCCTAAACTTTTTTCTTTATCCGAAATAAAGGTTCAGTTAAAAGAAGAAACCTCTGTCGTGGGTGATGCACTCATTCGTTATCGCGAGGCGCTCAGCGAAGATTCCAGAAAACGTCTCCATTTCTTAGATGAGTCACTCCTCCCTTCAGCAGCCACTCTTGTTCAGTGGGTCCAAAAGAATGATCCGCGCCTTACGCCTTTGAAAGAACCAGAAGATTTTACACCCCTTTACTTCCGTGCATCTGAAGCCGAAGAAAAGAGAATGCGGGTAATCCAACATGGCGCTTGAAACTCTTTCGACAGAATCCAAGCCGTACGCTGCTAGTGGAACCTGGATTGAAGTCAACCTCGATCGTATCCTCAGGAATTTAGAGAGGATTCGTGTGAAGGCGGGGGCCTTTACCCGAGTCATGGCGGTTGTGAAGGCGAACGCCTATGGGCATGGGTTAGTTCCTGTTTCAAGGGCGCTTGAGGGTAAAGTTGATTTTCTCGGGATAGGTTCTCTTAAGGAAGCCTCACACCTCCGTGAGCAAGGGATCAAATCGCCCCTTTTTCTCTTTGGCCGACTTTTACCAGAGGAAGCTCCCATTGCCTTGCAAATGGGCTTAACCTTAACGGTATCCAGTCTAGAAGAGGCAAAAGTTTTATCAGAGGCTGGCTCCCGTTCTTCAAAGAAAGTTCCCATTCATGTAAAGGTGGATACAGGAATGGGTCGCCTTGGTATCCCGTACGAAAGTGCCTTGTCAGAAATTGAGAAGATAGCTGTCTTACCGTGGCTCCAATTGGAAGGTATTTATACCCATTTCCCAACAGCTGAGTGCTTCCCCGATGATTTCACTCGGAAGCAGTTAAGTGATTTTGAAGGGGTGATTCAAGATCTGAGACGTAAAGGAATTTCTTTTGCCTTCAGACATGCCGCAAATAGCGCTGGCATACTCCGTTTTAAATCTCCTCATCTCAATATGGTAAGACCTGGAATTTCACTTTACGGAATTTATCCCGATTCTTCTTTTGAGCCTGAAATTGACCTTGAACCAGCTCTTTGTCTTAAAAGCCGCATCGTCTTTCTGAAGCGTCTTTCTCCTGGCGATTCAGTAGGCTATGGACGCACTTTTATCGCCTCAAAGCCGACCCTCATCGCAGTTTTGCCCACAGGCTATGGCCACGGATACCCTTTTGTGCTTTCAAGTAAAAGCGAAATCCTTTACCGCGGAAAGCGCTGCAAAGTTGCAGGGCGCGTTTGTATGGATTCCATGATGATTGAACTTGAGCCCGATACGGAAGCCCGCATCGGGGATGAAGTCGTGCTCCTAGGTCCTGATGAAAAAGACCGCATTCGTGCCGAAGAGTTAGCAAACCTCGCGCAAACCATTCCCTACGAGATCGTTACTCGTCTTGATGGGGGCCTTCCAAGACTCTACCGTAGTGATTCACCGCTTCAAACAGATTGACTCTACCAATACTGTAGCTTTCCGCTATGCTGCAGGCGGAGCTCCGAGCGGCTCGGTATTTGTAGCAGATTATCAAACAAAGGGCCGTGGGAAATGGGGACGCAAATGGATATCTCCACGGGGCAAAAATCTTTTATTTTCGATTCTTCTCAGACCCAACTTCAAGGCGTCTCATGCCCCCTGGATAACTCAAATTGCCTGTCGGAGCGTGGCAAAGGTTCTTGGGAAAAGATACGATCTCACAACAAGCTTCAAACGACCTAACGATGTATTGGTAAACGGTAAGAAGATATGCGGGGTGTTAGTGGAGGCAAAGGGAAGAACAGACGGTCATATAGAGAGTCTTGTGATTGGAATTGGCCTCAACGTTAACACGAAAGGTGAAGAGGTTTTTCCTGGGGCAACCTCAATTTATGAGGAGTATGGAAAGAGAGTTTCTAGGGAAGCTCTCCTAAAAGAATTGTTGCAACAGATCGCCAAAGACCTTAAAGAGGGGATATGAAGCTTCTTTGCATAGATATCGGGAACACTTCAACGACCTATGGGATCTATGAACGTAGCCGCCTGTCTCGGGTTACCTACATTAGAAGTGATAATATCCCATATATTGTTAAGAAATATTGTAAAAATGATGATATATTCCCATTCAACTACATTCTTATCACATCCGTTGTCCCACAAATAACCTCAAAAATAAGGAGATATATGAGCTTATGTGGGTGCAAAGAGAGAATTTTGGTCGCAGGACATGAATTAAAGGTCTCCATCAAACATAAGTATCGTAGTTTCAATAGGTTAGGTACAGATCGAGCGGTTAATGCATATGGGGCTATAAGACTGTATGGACAACCCGTACTTATCCTAGACTATGGCACAGCAATAACCTGCGATTACGTGAACAAAAACGCTGTTTTTGAAGGCGGGCTTATTATTCCTGGGCCGGCGATATCACTGAAGGCCTTATCTGAGCAAACAGCCTTACTTCCAGAAGTGGAATTTCCACGCAGAATTAAAAAGGAGATTCTTGGAAGGGATACTCGTAGCGGTATGCAACTTGGTATATTACAAGGAGTTGCAGCTATGACGGATGGACTTATCGAGCGTTTTAGGAGGAAATTTGGCAGACGTTTTAAAGTAGTCGCTACGGGGGGATACTCGTCCCTCATAGCCCCACTCACATCTCGAATCGATATCCTAGATCCTCTCCTTACCCTGAAGTCCCTGGTTGAACTGTACAAGAACGAGGTTCTTGACAGACGTCCGTAAGTTTGTAAAATACGTCTAGCACTCTCACCCAGGGAGTGCTAATCAGTCATACATCTGATTTAACCTATCCAGAAAATTCGCAGAAAAAGGAGGAGTAAAAATGGCGAAGCAGATTCTTTTCGAAGAGGAAGCCCGAAGAGCCATTCTTCGTGGCGTAGATAAACTTGCAGATGCGGTCAAGGTTACTCTTGGCCCCAAAGGTCGGAATGTGGTTCTTGAAAAGAAATTCGGATCTCCCACAGTAACCAAAGATGGTGTCACGGTTGCAAAGGAGATTGACCTCGAGGATCCCTATGAAAACATGGGGGCGCAAATGGTTAAGGAGGTTGCTTCGAAGACTTCCGACAATGCGGGTGATGGAACAACCACCGCAACTGTTCTTGCGCAAGCCATTTATAGAGAAGGTCTCAAGAATGTGACAGCAGGTTCCAATCCAATGGCGCTCAAGCGCGGCATTGAGAAAGCTGTTACAGCTATCGTGGAAGAACTCGGGAGAGTTTCCAAGACCATCAAAGACAAAAAAGAGACCGCACAAGTTGCCACCATTGCCGCCAATAGTGATTCAACGATTGGTAATTTGATTGCCGAGGCAATGGAAAAAGTGGGAAAAGACGGTGTGATTACGGTTGAAGAGTCGAAGACCACAGCAACCAAGATTGATGTTGTCGAAGGAATGCAGTTTGATCAAGGTTATCTCTCTCCTTATTTCGTCACAGATGCTGAGAGGATGGAAGCAGTATTGGAAGAACCCTACATTCTGATCCACGAAAAGAAGATTTCAGCGATGAAGGACCTTCTTCCTGTCCTCGAAGCTGCAGCGCGGGCTGGAAAGCCCCTTTTGGTGATTGCTGAGGAAGCAGAGGGAGAAGCGCTTGCTACACTCGTCGTCAACAAGATTCGGGGCACACTTTCAGTTTGTGCTGTGAAGGCACCTGGTTACGGAGACCGTCGTAAATCCATGCTTGAAGACATCGCGGTCTTGACGGGTGGCAAGGCAATTACCGAAGATCTCGGAATCAAGCTTGAAAACGTTCAGCTCAAAGATCTCGGCCGAGCCAAGCGTATCGTTGTAGACAAAGAAAACACCACCATTATTGAAGGCGCTGGAAAATCCTCCGAAATCCAAGGCCGTATCAATCAAATCAAGAAGCAGATTGAGGAGACAGACTCCGACTATGACCGCGAGAAGCTCCAGGAACGTCTTGCGAAACTCGCAGGCGGTGTTGCCGTGATTCATGTCGGTGCGGCCACTGAAACAGAGATGAAAGAGAAGAAGGCTCGTGTGGAAGATGCCCTTCATGCCACACGCGCTGCAGTGGGCGAAGGAATAGTTCCAGGAGGTGGAGTAGCACTTCTGAGAGCTTCAGCTTTGCTTGAAAAACTTAAGCTGAAAGGTGATGAGCAGATCGGCGCTGAAATTGTCCGTCGTGCACTTGAAGAACCGATTCGTCAAATCGCTGAGAATGCGGGCGAAGAGGGTTCTGTGGTTGTGCAGCGGGTTCGCGAAGAGAAAGGGGCCTTTGGATTCAATGCTGAAAATGGTGAGTTTGAGGATCTTTTAGAAGCTGGCATCATTGATCCCAAAAAGGTGACCCGAAACGCTCTCGAGAATGCCTCAAGCATCGCATCTCTCTTAATCACCACAGAAGCTTTGATTACAGAGATTCCAGAGGAGGAGAAAATGCCTCCTATGCCACCAGGGGGCGGGATGCCTGGGGGAATGTACTGAAAAAACTCAAAATTAAAAATTTAAAATT
>JACQLI010000034.1 GCA_016204125.1 Candidatus Omnitrophota bacterium | reverse complement strand
TCTTCCACCCGTTCGTAGGTTGTGAAGCGGCGTCCACACTTGAGGCATTCTCGGCGCCGACGGATCAGGGCTCCTTCGCCTGAACTACGGGAATCGATAACCTTATCATCATTTTTCTTGCAATAGGGACAGCGCATTAATCTTCACTTAATAGTTCAGGGTAAAGCGGAAACTTTTTCGTAAGCTCCTCAACCTTCTTACGAACGAGGCTGAGATTCGCTTCGTCTGCTGGAGCGCTCAAGGCTTGGCCAATGAGCTGACCAATGAGCTTCATTTCAGGCTCCTTCATCCCTCGAGTCGTCACAGCGGGCGTGCCCAATCTAATTCCAGAAGGTTTAAAGGCAGAACCTTTATCAAAGGGAATCATATTTTTGTTCACAGTAATTTTGACTTTGTCGAGTGTATCCGAGCACTCCCTACCGTTGAGTCCTTTGACCGAAACGTCAACCAGCATCAGATGGTTATCCGTTCCACCTGAAACAATACGGTAGCCTTGCGCGGCCATGGCTTGAGCAAGTGCTTTTGCGTTAGCAATGATCTGTCTTGCGTAAGACTTGAATTCTTCACTCATGGCTTCCTTCAGAGCCACTGCTTTGGCTGCAATCACATGCATCAAAGGTCCACCTTGAATCCCTGGGAAAACCGTCTGATCAATCGCCTTTCCGTATTTCTCTTTGCAAAGAATGAGACCTGCCCGCGGACCTCGAAGTGTCTTGTGAGTCGTCGTCGTCACCACATCAGAGTAAGGGGTAGGATTCGGGTGGACTCCTGCGGCAACAAGTCCTGCAAAATGAGCCATATCGACCATAAGAAGAGCTCCAACTTTATCTGCAATTTGACGAGCCCGTGGAAAATCAAAGCTCCTCGGATAGGCGGAAGCGCCCATCAAAATCATCTTAGGTTTATGTTCGAGGGCAAGCTTTTCCAGCCCATCATAATCAATCTGCTCATTAGAAGGGCTTACTCCGTAGGGAATGATGGTGTAATACTTCCCCGAAAAATTCATCTTATGACCATGCGAAAGATGTCCTCCGTGAGAGAGATCCATGGCCAGAATCTTGTCGCCCATCTCAAGCAGAGCCATAAAAACAGCGATGTTGGCAGAGGTTCCTGAGTGGGGTTGGACATTGGCGTATTCAGCACCGAAAAGCTGTTTGGCCCGCTCAATGGCAAGGCTTTCTGCGATGTCTACATTCTCACAGCCACCATACCAACGTTTGGCAGGATAACCTTCTGCATATTTGTTGGTAAGGACGGATCCTGTCGCCTCAAGAACAGCGAGAGACGTAAAGTTTTCACTCGCGATCAGTTCGATATTTTCATTCTGGCGACGAATTTCTTTTTGAATCGCCTCGTAAATTTCTGGATCAATGTCTTTGAGTGGATGTCTAGTGGTTTTTTTCATAGGAACTGATTTTACGGATTCTGCGAAGGTGTCTCCCTCCTTCAAAAGGTGTCTTAAGCCAAGCGTCGACAATTTTCTTAGCCAAGGCTGGTTTGACAAAGCCAGAACCCAAGACAAGCATATTGGAATCGTTATGAGCCCGCGAAAGCTTAGCCTGTTTCACGTTCTGAACGAGTGCGGCTCGGACACCCTTGACCTTATTGGCTGCTATCGCGCTTCCAATCCCGCTGTGGCAGATGGCTATCGCGCGCAGCGCTTTCTTTTTTTTAATTGCTTCTGCGGCCTTGAGGATAAAGTCGGGATAATCGCAGGACTCCTCGGAATAGGTCCCGAAGTCACAGACTCGAATCTTCCTGGCTTTGAGGAATTGAATGATCCTTTCTTTGAGTCTAAGGCCGCGGTGATCAGCCGCGATGGCTAAGAGACTATTGTGCTCCATTCGTTCTTTAATTTCTCCTCTATCTTCCCAACCACCTCTTCGTAAGCATGAATGCCAAGACCGATCGGATCTTCAATCTCCAGAACTTTGATTTTGTCTTTGATGCTAGGGGCAAGCCCGACTAAGAATTCATAATGTTGTTTTGACATAGCGAGAATAAGGTCTGCATCAAGAACGTCTTCGCGCCTACAGAAGCGTGTCTTATGGGTTGCAATGTCAATCTCCCTATTTTTCATGACAAAAACAGCCTCTGCTGTGGCCGTTCCTCCATCACGAGCAAGGACGCCGCATGTCAAAATCTCAATCTCACGGTCCAATTGTTTGTGTTTTAACTCTCTCAGAAGGATTCCTGCGGCCATGGGAGAACGGCAAGAATTTCCTGTGCAAACAATGAGAATTTTCTTTCTGGGAACCCGTTTTAATTCAATGTCGCTGATCGCTTGCTTAACCGCCTCGAGCTCCGCCCCTTCACGCAAAATCTTAGGAATGGGCAGGGTCACATCTACAATCGTCGAATCTTGGCCGAGCTCACAGGGGCCAGCGTCGATCACGATATCCACTTGTTCGCCCAAAGATTGAACCACCTCTTCCGCTGTTTTGGGAGACGGGTCTCCTGAACGATTGGCGCTTGTGGCAAGGAACGGCTCCCCTGCCATGACAAACAGGGTACAAGTAGGGAGACTTTTGGGATAGCGGAGTCCGACCTTTTCTCTATTTTGATTATAGGCTATCAGCGTAACAGGGCCAGGCCAGAAGCGTTTGGACAGGTAACGAAAACCCATGTTGTGCACCACCCCAAGCAACGCCAATTGATCCCAATCACCAATATGATAAGCGAAGGGCTTGTCTCTGCGCCTTCCCTTGATTTCATAGAGCCTGTTGACCGCATCCCTCTTTGAAGCGGGCGCTCCAATGCCGTAAACAGTTTCCGTCGGAAAGGCTATGACCTTTCCTTCCCGGGCAGATTGTGCAATCTGACGGATCTCCTTAAGATTCGGGTCCGCCTTATTGAACTGAATAATGGTGGGGCTCACCCCGTTAGACCTCCTGTACTTCTCAAGTATATGATCACGTGATTGTGGTGTAAGAGTCTAACGGGGCTCAAATTTTTACGACTGGAGTTGTTTCTTAAGGTGGTCGTTTTTCTTGCGGATGCTTGCAGCAAGATTTTGCTTAAACTTAGCAAGTTTTCCCTGAAGAGACGTTTCCTTAAGTGATAACATTTGGCAAGCTAAAATAGCTGCATTGCGTGCTCCTGCCTTGCCGATAGCGACCGTCGCAACAGGTATTCCCGCTGGCATCTGAACCGTAGCGAGAAGCGCATCGAGCCCTCCCAATGCAGAAGAATTGATGGGGACACCGATCACAGGGAGAGTCGTTTGAGCTGCCACGACACCCGCTAAATGAGCAGCTCCTCCTGCCCCGCAAATCATCACTTTAAATCCGCGAGACTTCGCCTGTTTTACAAAACGTTGCACATCTTCAGGGCTCCTATGGGCAGACAGCACCTTCATTTCATAAAGCACTTTGAAATCTTTGAGTACCTGAGCGGTCTCATTCATCACTTCTAAATCCGAGTCGCTTCCCATCAAGATAGCGACTTGCGGTTTCTTAGGAGCGGACACTTTCGAGCGCCCTCCTTCCGATGTCTTTACGAAAATGTGCTCCCTCAAAGCGGATCTGATAGATCGCTTCGTAGGCTTTCTCTTGAGCGTGCTTAAGGGTATCTCCCAGGCCTGTTACTGAGAGAACCCGTCCACCTGAAGTAACAAGCTCTCCTCTATCATTACGAGCAGTTCCTGCGTGAAAACCAAACAGGTCGCTCTTTTCCCGAAAAGCCTCTGTTCCAGAAATAACAACCCCCTTCTCATAAGGCCCTGGGTAACCCGCTGAAGCCATCACTACATTAAGGGAATAACGTTCATCCCACTCAAGCGGCTGGACAGGAAAACGCCCCTCAGCAATTTCAAGAAGCACGGGCAAAAGATCAGATTTAAGTCTTGGCAGCACAGCCTGCGTTTCTGGATCGCCGAACCGTGCGTTGTATTCAAGCACATAAGGGCCATTCCTGGTAAGGATGAGTCCTGCATAAAGGACTCCGCGATAAATGATTTTCTCTTTGGAAAGGGTATGGAGAATCGGCCGTACCGTTTTATCGAGTGCTTTATAAAAATCTTCGTTCGAAAGGAAGGGGCAAGGTGAGTAGGCGCCCATGCCGCCCGTGTTAGGACCACGGTCTAAATCAAGAAGTCTCTTATGATCTTGGGCGCTGGCGAGAGGAAGCATGCTTTCGCCATCAGTAAACACAAGAACGGAAAGTTCCTCTCCCTCCAATCTTTCTTCGATAATGATTCGCGAACCTGCTTCTCCAAGACTCTTCTCTTCCATGAATTTCGTAATCGCTTGAACACCATCTTCGCAAGAGGTGGCCACAACAACTCCTTTTCCGCTCGCAAGTCCGTCGGCTTTGATCACAAAAGGAGGCTCGGATTCAATCAAGTGATGTTTGGCTTGGGCGGCATCGTCAAAGACTTTAAATTCAGCGGTAGGCACTCCTGAACGCAGCATGATTTCTTTTGCAAAAATCTTGCTCGATTCAAGCCGAGCGGCGGACTTCGTGGGACCAAAAATTTTAAGCCCTTCCGCCTGGAAGCGGTCTACAACTCCTGCTGCAAGAAGTGACTCAGGCCCTATAACCGTTAGATCAATCTCTTTTTCCTTGGCAAAGCGGACCAGCGCATCCAAATCCTCCATTGAAAGAGGCACGCATTCTGCAATCTCAGCAATGCCTGCATTTCCTGGCGCGGCATAAAGTTTGGATAAAAAAGGGCTTTGTCTTATCTTCCAAGCAAGGGCATGCTCCCGTCCACCTGAACCTACGATCAATACCTTCATTGGATCACCACCTCCTTCCCTTTCACTACTTCCCCAATGTTCCAAGTTGAAATTTTAAAACGTGACAAAATTTTCTGAGCTAGCTTCACAAATTTCGAATCCAATATGAGAACCATTCCGATACCCATGTTAAAGGTTCGGAACATCTCAAAGTTGGATATGTTACCACGAGCTTGAATTCCGTCAAAGATTTCAGGTCGTGGCCAAGACGACGAATCAACCCAAGCACCCAGCCCTTCGGGCAAAACCCTCGGTAAATTATCATAAAATGAGCCGCCTGTGATGTTGGCAACGGCACATACTGGAATTTTCTTTAAAACCTCCAAAACAGGCTTTACGTAAATTTTTGTCGGTTCGAGAAACCTGCGGCCCAGTGCACCTTTAAGCTCCCTTGAGGAGAAAAGTTTCCGAACAAGCGAGAAACCATTCGAATGAAGACCTGAAGAGGCAAGGCCGATCAGACGATTCCCCGCTTTGACTCTGCTTCCATCAATCACGCGCCTTCGTTCAACTACCCCGACCGCAAAACCAGCCAAGTCATATTTGGAATCTCCATAAAAACCTGGCATGATCGCTGTCTCGCCGCCCACCAAAGCACAGCCCGACTCCTGACACCCTCGAATGATACCTTTCAGAACTTCTTTTACAACCGCTGGCTTGAACTTTCCTGTCGCAAAATAATCAAGAAAGAAAAGGGGTCTCGCTCCCGTGGTGATTAAATCATTAACACACATCGCAACCAAATCAATACCAACCGTATCGTGTTTACCGATCAGCTTGGCAATTTCTAGCTTTGTCCCCACGCCGTCTGTGGTAGAAACAAGAATGGGATCGCGCGTCCTGATTTTTCCCAAATCAAAGAGTGAAGAAAATCCGCCCGCCCTTCCCATCACTCCTGGAATGCGGGATCGACTCAGCAGTTTTGTAAGCTGTCGGTTGTAGGTTGGATCACCTTTAAGATGCGGCACACCCGCCTTCTCATAGGTCCAGGCTGAGCCGTTTCGAGATTTCATTTTCTCTCCAGTTTGAATTTATCCGTCTCGTCCAAGAGGGGCGTTGGGTATTCTCCTGTCCAGCAGGCTGTACAAAAATTTTCTTTTGCGCTTTCACGCCCACCCGATACAGCTTGAAGGAGTCCTTCTCGGCTGAGATAGCCAATAGAATCTACATCCAAGAATGCCTTGATCTCATCCATGCCGTGCGTGCAGGCAAGGAGTTCCTCCTTCGATGGAAAATCGATTCCGTAGTGACAGGGAGAAACATGCGGCGGGCAGCTGATTCTCATATGAACTTCTTTTGCCCCTGCTTTCCTGAGAAGTTTCACACGTGAACGCGACGTATTCCCTCTCACAATGGAATCATCGACCACTACAACCCGTTTTCCCTCTACCACTTCTCTGATTGGGTTGAGTTTGATTTTTACCTTCATGGTTCTTACCGACTGCGTCGGATTGATAAAAGTTCGTCCTATATAGTGATTCCTTGTAAAACCGTGGGCGAGAGGAATCCCTGATTCGAAGGAGTAACCCAAAGCGGCAAAATTTCCTGAGTCAGGGACAGGAACCACGATATCTGCCTTGGTAGGGTGTTCGCGGGCCAGGATGCGGCCCAGTCTTTCGCGAACCATTCCGACATTCTCGCCAAAAATCCTGGAATCAGGACGTGCAAAGTAAACGTG
>JACQLI010000027.1 GCA_016204125.1 Candidatus Omnitrophota bacterium | reverse complement strand
GGTTGCGGAGGTGATGGCTACTTCGGAAAGGCAGAAAACGTCATTTCGTCTTTTGACTTTCGTTCTCATATTTTTAGGAATTGATGGAATGTGGCAGTATGTCTTTGGATCGGACCTTCTTCGTCACATCCCCTTTGAGCAAGCCTCAGCAGGCCCAAGGATTTCTGCATCGTTTAAGAATTACGGTCTCCTTGCGTCATTTTTGATTTCATTTTCACCCCTTCTTGGTTGTCGATTAAGCAGGGAAGATAAAGCGGGAGAGACATTCCTGAAATCGCTTGGATTTGTTTTAAGCCTTCTCCTTCTTTTCTGGACACGGGTGAGAGGGGCATGGGTAGCATTTTGGGGAGGGTTACTTTTTCTCGCGTTGATGCAGAGAAAAAAAATCTATTTTCTTCTCCTATTGCTTCCTTTGGTTGCAATACCCATCCTTCTCCCTCGCTCCATGGTTATTCATCTGGATGCCGAGGGGAAAGAGCAGTCGCTAGTGGAACGGTTTTATCTATGGGATCGCGCGGTTCAGGTTATACAGGCCCGCCCCTGGACGGGAACGGGAATCAATACCTATGCAGTCGCTCATCAGAAGTATGATCAAAGACAAAATTGGCGGGTGCAGAATTATTACGCCCATAACGGCTATCTGCAAATGGCTGCCGAAACGGGCTTGCCAAGCCTAGCCTGTTTCTTAACATTTTTATTTTTTTATTTCTTGAAAGGACTTCGTTTCACAGCTAAACGTCCTGACGGAGAAGATCGGAGAACGCTAGCGGGGATATATGCAGGAATTGTTAACTTCCTAGTTTTGGCCATTATAGATACAATTTTTCACAACCCTCAGGCGGTGCTCAGTTTTTGGTTTCTGGCGGGATGGGGATTAGCCTACCAGAGATCGGTGGGCGAAACACGCTAATCGATAAGCCGCTTACCGTTACGATCAAAGAGTCGAGACTTCCAAAGATTCCGTTTTTGCCCCCAGTAAAGAAGCGCGGTCTTTAAGACGCCAAGGCCGTAAATACTGCTTCTAAAGAAATTGATGGAAGAGGCCTCGGCAAAATAGCGTGCGGGACACGAAAGCTCGCCGATTCGAAATCCAAAATAAACGGCTTGGGCCAAAATCTGATTATCGAAAACAAAATCATCCGAATTTTCTCCGAGCGGTAGGGTCTCTAGCACTTTTCTGGAAAAGGCTCTGAAGCCAGTGTGGTATTCGGATAATTTTTGACCCAGAAAGATATTCTCAGCAAGCGTCAAGAAGCGGTTTGACACATACTTGTAAAGAGGCATTCCCGCTTCTTGTGCACCGCCTACCAAAATTCGAGATCCGAGAATGAGGTCGTATTCTCCCGAAGCAACCATCCAGGCAGCTGCGGGAACCATTTTGGGAGAGTATTGGTAGTCGGGGTGGAGCATGACGATGATATCAGCTCCACGCTTGAGCATCTCCGTGTAGCAGGTTTTTTGATTTCCACCGTAACCTTTGTTTTGCTCATGTGCAACCGTCGGGATCCCCAGTCTTCTGGCTACGGCAACCGTTTCATCGTGGCTTTTATCATCAACGAGAAGGATTTCATCGACTATACCCCGGTCAATTTCTTGGTAGGTTTGTTCGAGCGTCTTAGCGGCATTGTAGGCGGGCAGGACAACGCTTACTCGTTTACCATTGATCATGGGAACGTATTGTAATTCCTATCCTTTGCGGTATCAAGCATTTCGGTTTATAATGACGTCCCTAAGAGATGTCCGATTCAGCCAATCCCTTTATTAGTTTCATTATTCCCGTCTTTAATGAGGAGCTCAATATAGGGAATATGTTGAGAAACCTCTATACGGTTCTTTCTGCCCATCCTGAATGGAGGTCAGAGGTTATCGTAATTGAAGATGGAAGCAAGGACGACACGCGCCAAGTAATCCTCGAAGAAGTTAAGAAATATCGAGGAATACAGCTGATACTCCATGACAAGAACCAGGGCTATACCCCTTCTCTTAAAGATGGAATCCAGAGGGCGTGTGGAAAGTATCTCATGTATATTGGGGCCGATGAGGAATTTGACTCTTCCGAGCTCCCCTCATTTCTAAAGATACTGATGGATTCAGGAACTGATCACACGGATATTGTGCTTGGGGTTCGGTGGCAGAGAAACGCCTATCAATTATTTCGATTCTTCTTATCTGTCATTTATATTTTTCTTCTTAACTTTCTCTTTAAATTACGTGTTAACGATTACAACTGGTCACAAGCTTGGCCACGTGACTTTTTTGAGAAAGTTCAGTTAAGATCCCATTCACTTTTTATCCTTCCAGAAATCATCATCCGGGCGCATGATTTGAAGTATAGGATTAAAGAGATTCCTTCAAATCATCGCGGGAGACAGGCGGGAAAGTCGTCCGTCAATATTCGCATTATGGGTCATGCCCTCCTGGAGGCTCTGCAATTTTGGCGATATCGAAGCTCCCCGAGCTATTCTCCAACGAGATAAATTCGAGGTGTTACCCCTTTGTCAAAAAGCATAAGCGTTAAGCGTCGATATGTGTTTAAGAAGAGATGGAAAAGAGTAGCTGTTTTTCTCTTCGATGTTTTGGGCTCATTTCTCTTTCTGCCTTTCCGTCTTTTGAAAAGAAAAAAACCAGTTTCCCCTAAACGAATTCTCGTAATAAGGGTTGATTCCCTGGGAGACGGAGTCTTGTCACTTCCCGCAATAGATCTTCTTCGAAAGGAATATCCGTCTGCCCAGATTGATTTCCTGGTAAGTCCGCATGTACAAGGTCTTTATTCAATCTTATTCCTGACTTCCAAAATTTATCTTTACGAGAACAATTGGCTGAGCAGCGAAGCTTCTTTTTCAAGAAAGCTATTGGATTTTTTTGGATGGATTGGCAGGATCTGGGACGGCAAGTATGACTTGGGAATAGATTTTCGAGGCGATTTGCGTAATCTCGTTTTACTCGCCTTTGCAGGAATTCCTGAAAGATGGGGACGAGAAGGCGCGGGAGGAGGATTTTTATTAACCAAAAGAATCACGCATCCTTACACAAGACACGAGATCCTCGAGAATCTCGAACTCGTACGGCAAGACGAATCGGAGATCAAAGCCGAATTTCCAAAACTATCAGACGCTCTGAGTGAAGGTCGAGACATTGAGAAGAAGCTAGGCGTATCTAGTGAAAAGAAAAAAATTGTTATCCATGTAGGCGCAGGCTATCCGTCCAAACGTTGGTCGGCGCGTAACTTTGTGCAAATTGCCAACTGGATTCAGGACAAGCAATTAGGCGTTCCACTTTTTATTGGTACAGATGAAGAAAGAAAACTGCTCGAGCCTTTTCGAGAGAATTTAGGAAACGGGGCCCTCAATTTAATCGGCAGGACGAGTTTGTCCGAACTTCTTATGGTGTTGAAAGAGGCGGATCTCTTCATCGGTAATGATTCTGGGCCTGCGCATCTGGCAAGCCTTCTTGACCGCAAGATGGTTATCATCTTCAGCGGGACCAATGAACAAAAGAGGTGGGCTCCCTGGTCATCAAAAGCGCGTATCGTAAGTCGCCCTGTGCCTTGCTCGCCCTGCGAGGAAAGGGTTTGTCCGCTTGAGAAGCAGTATTGCCTTGAAGATATTTCAGCTGAACAAGTGTTTCAAGTGGTCGAAGAGGTGTTACGTGATTGACATTATTTTAGATGCCAGGATGATTGGACATTCAGGAATAGGGACTTACATCCGCGGCCTGATTGAGGGGTTCAATGGCAACCCAGCTTTTCAGAAATACTCCTTCGCAGCAGCAGGACCTAGAGAGCAAGCCCTCAAGTTTAATGCGCCCATCTACTCTATTCAGGAACAATTCCAGTACCCTTCCTTTGTCAAACGTTGCCGTTTGTGGCATTCACCCCATTACAACATACCGTTTTTCAAACCGAAAGGCGTCCGACTCGTTGCCACGACTCATGATCTTATTCATTGGATATTTCGCCGAGAGTTTTATTCACCCGTGCAGGCCCTGTACACCCAACTATTTTTTAAGCGTATAGCCCAGACCGCAGATAAAATTATTGCTGTGTCTTGCCAGACCAAAGACGACCTCATTCAATATTTCAAAGTACCTCACGACAAGATTACGGTCATTCACGAAGGGGTTCAGCCAAGCTTTTTTGAAACCCCTGCGCAGGATATCCAAAGAGGAATAAGGGATAAATATGGCTTACCTGAAAATTTCTTTCTTTATGTGGGACTCTTAAAACCTCATAAAAATGTAAAGCGACTGATTGAAGTGTTTAAGAAACTTCGTTCGAATGACAAGATAGACTCCTCTTTGGTATTGGTTGGCAAAAAAGACCCCAAGTATCCTTCTGGTTTTCAGCTGCTGGAGGATTTAAAGACGGGAGATGGAATTTATCATGTTTCGAGAGTAGAGTCTCAGACCGATCTTGCTTGCCTCTATTCTTCCGCGCGGGCGCTTATCCACCCCTCGTTTTATGAAGGATTTGGTCTCACCTGCCTTGAGGCCATGGCTTGCGGAACACCCGTAATTGTGTCTAGAGTGGCATCTTTGCCAGAAGTGGTTGGGGACTCAGGGTATTTTGTGGATCCTTACTCGGAGGATTCAATCCGTGAGGCGTTTGTCCAAATGGAGGAGAGAGAGGAATTGAGGAAGGATTTGGGAGAAAGGGGAAGGCAGCGCGCTCGTGAGTTTAGCTGGTCAAAGACTGCCCAGGAGACGGTCAGATTGTATGAGGAGGTTCTAGGTGAATAAGGTGAGAGTTGCTCTGGTTCACGATTGGCTGATTCATATGAGGGGCGGAGAAAGGGTGCTTGAGGTCTTTGCTGAGATTTTTCCTGAAGCTACCATTTACACACTTTTCACGCGGCGGGAGAAACTTTCACCTGCACTCCAGAGAATGAAGATTCAAACGTCCGCGCTCCAATATTTCCCTGGCATCACGAAATATTATCGTTGGTTGCTTCCAATCCTTCCTTTCTTCATTCGCTCATTGCGGATTGAAGACGCGGGTCTCGTTATTTCGCTGAGCCATTGTGTGGCGAAAGGAGTTCTCATCCCGAAAGGCGCTAAACATTTCTGCTACTGCCTCACTCCAATGAGATATCTTTGGGGCTTTGAAGAGGTTTACTTTGGAAGACTCATGAAATGGTTTCCTTTTATCGTAAACCCTATCCTAAACTGGCTTAGAAAATGGGACGTTGCTACGAGTCAGGGTGTCGACGCATTCTTTTGTATCTCAGAAGTGGTAAAGAAACGAATTGAGAAAAATTATGGTCGCGAAGCCACTGTGATCTATCCGCCTGTCGATGCCCAATTTTTTAGGTTAGACTCCATTCCCAAAAGGAAAGATGATTACTATCTTGTAGTATCTGCTTTTACCCCTTACAAGCGGGTCGATTTAGCCATCGAGGCTTGCAATCGTTTGGGTCGAAAGCTTCTGATTGCTGGAGAGGGGCCTTTGTTGGGCCGATATCAAGAGATAGCAAGAGAAAATATCCATTTTGTCGGCCCCGTACCTGATAGCGAGCTGGTTAATCTCTATCATCACGCAAAAGCGATTATCTTCCCCCAGGAGGAAGACTTTGGTATTGTCCCGTTAGAGGCGCAGGCTTGTGGCACTCCCGTCATCGCTTTAGCCAAAGGAGGAGTCTTGGAGACGGTAAAGGAGGGAGTTTTCTTTCACGATCAAACCACGGAAGCTGTAAGTCAAGCAGTTCTCGAGTTTGAATCTAAGAACTTTGACCCTTTTGCATTGCGGGAGCAGGCGCTCCGATTTGACAAGCCTTTATTTAAAACTAGGATAAAGCAGGCCATAGAAAATGCTCTCAGCTAAAAAACGTCGCTTTCAGATCTTGCTTGTTACGGGAGGGGATGTCTCGGCACTTCTTCTGAGCTTTCTCATCGCCTTCTGGTTTAGGTTTTCTGAGCAGATTTTACCTGCTCATCGGGGCATTCCTCCTTTAATTGAGTATCTAAGGGCTCTTCTCGTCATTATCCCTGTCTTCCTCTGGGTGTTTCGTTCTTATGGCCTCTACCGATTAGAACGACATATTCGAAGGGTCGAGGAGATTTTTACGGTTCTAAAAGGAGTAAGCTTGGGGACTCTTCTCCTCATGGCTCTCACATTTTTCTATCGTGAGTTTTCATATTCACGGCTCTTTTTTGTCTTCTTGTGGTTCTTTGCATGCATCGCCGTCAGTCTCTTTCGATACCTCTTGATACAGTGGATGTACCTGCTAAAGAGCAGAAACAAAGATATTCACCGCGTACTTATCGTTGGGTCCAATCGTAATGCACGCAGTCTGATTGAATGGGCCAAAGACAATCCTCATTTTGGACATCAAGTAGAAGGGGTGCTCGTAGAAGACAAGTCCATGATCGGAAAGCATGTAGCGGGAGCACCTGTAATCGGAACACTTGAAGAGTGCGATCGAATAGTCGAGAAGATGCAACCCGACGAAGTTGTTGTGGCTGACCCAGATCTCCCTAAAGAAAAGATTGCCGAGCTGCTCCTTAAATGTGAAGATGGGCTAGTTTCATTTAAAGTGGCTGCCGATCTCTATGGAATCGTTACCAGTAATCTTGACGTAGAGTATATCGCGTCGGTTCCTCTACTTGGCCTCCGCACCCTTCCTCTGGATGATCTTTGGAATCGTGTGGTTAAACGAATTTTCGATTTAGTCGTCTCGACCTCTCTCATTATGATCACGTTTCCCGTATGGTTGATTGCAGTGATTGGCATTAAGATTACAGACGGGGGGTCGATTTTTTACCGTCAGGAACGAACAGGACAAGACGGGAGGACGTTTATGTTATACAAGTTCAGAACCATGCGCCCCGATGCGGAGGCTAAAACAGGTCCTGTTTGGGCCAAGCAAGGCGATGACAGATGTACGCCCTTCGGTAGGTTTCTTCGAAGATTCAATATCGACGAGCTCCCTCAATTTTGGAATGTTTTAAAGGGTGATATGAGCGTTGTGGGGCCACGGCCCGAGAGACCCCATTTTGTTGATCAGTTTCGAAGCGAGATTCCACGTTATATGACCAGGCATAAGATCAAATCAGGAATTACGGGATGGGCACAAGTTAACGGATTAAGAGGGAATACGTCATTACAAGAGCGTATCAAATATGACCTCTATTACGCAGAAAATTGGTCACTTTTATTTGACCTTGAAATTCTTTTTATGACTCTTTTCGCTTTCAAAAATGCCTACTGAAAATTTCTCCTCACCCCAACCCTCTCCCCTTCAGGGGAGAGGGAAGGGTGAGGGGTGTGTCCCTGTTGCAGTTGTAATTATTGCTAAGAACGAAGAAAAGCGCATCGAAGAGTGTATTCGAAGCGTTGCCTGGGCTCGTGAAGTTGTGGTTATTGATGACGAAAGTCAAGACCGAACCTCTGAACTTTGTCGTCAGCTTGGTGCGAAGGTTTTTAAACGCGCCATGGACATTGAAGGGAGGCAGAGAAACTTTGGGTTTGAGCAGGCAACACAGCCGTGGATTCTAAGTCTGGACGCAGACGAACGAGTGACGCCCGAATTAGCAAAGGAGATCGGAGAGGCTCTTTCCCGTCATTCTCAGGATGAAAGTGTAGTCGGATTCGCTATCCCTATTCTTACCTACATTGGTGAACGCCAGGTTCGTGGGGCGGGGTATTATCCTGCGCGCAAAGCGAGAATGTTTCGCAAAGGGAGATTTCGCTACGAAGAGGCTCGAGTCCATCCGCGTGCGTTGTATGAAGGAAAGATTGTCGAACTGAATGGCGACATCCTCCATTATTCCTGCAACAATTTGGGAGAATTCATCAACAAATTCAATCGGGAAACAACGCTCGAAGCTGAGAAGTGGCTTCTTGATAAACGTAAGGTTACGCTAGCTAACGCTCTTAGAAAAACCGCGGACAGATTTCTGAAAAACTATTTCCTGAAAAAGGGTTGGAAGGATGGTGTCATGGGGCTTGTGATGTCAAGTTTTCATGGCCTTTACCAATTCTTCTCCTATGCGAAGTACTGGGAGATGAAGCAATCTCGGGTCGTCTTCATCGACCGAGATGGTGTCATTAACGTAGATCCGATTGATGATTATGTGAAAAGCTGGGAAGAGTTTCGATTTCACGAAGGGGTTTTGGAGGGATTAAAGCGTTTGACCACGGCCGGTTATCAAATCATTTTGATTTCAAACCAAGCGGGGGTGGGTGACAACGTTTATCCTGAAAAAGATCTTTGGGATATCCACCATAAGATGCTAGGCGCATTCCAAGAAAAAGGGATTCAGGTGCACGCTTCCTATTTTTGTTTGCATGGAAAAAAGGCAGGTTGTAAATGCCGCAAGCCACAAACTGGACTCTT
The DNA here is from genome assembly GCA_016204125.1 of Candidatus Omnitrophota bacterium. Lineage (GTDB taxonomy): Bacteria > Omnitrophota > Omnitrophia > Omnitrophales > JACQLI01 > JACQLI01. The sequence continues at coordinate 4,988 of JACQLI010000027.1, read as the reverse complement.
TCTCGAAGCCTCTAAGAACGGTCTCAAATTTGATAGATCTCGTACGTATTTTGTCGGGGACAAGGTCACCGATATCGAAGCAGGTAAAAACTTTGGTTTGAGGACCATTCTTGTCCGAATGGGTCACGGTCAAAAGGATGAACCGATGTGCAAAGGAGCGCTTGCGCCCGATGCGATCGTTAATAATTTTCAAGAAGCGGTTGAACGCGTGTTATGCGCATAGCCATTCTTCACGCTTCAGCGGGCCATGGCCATCAGAAAGTGGCTGAGGCTGTTTATGAAGGTTTGCTCGCCTGCGGCCTGCCGCCAAAAGATATTTTGCTTCTTGATTCCTTGGATAAAACCCCGGCATGGTTTGGAAAGCTCTACCGAGATCTTTATTACAACTCTGTTAAATACACGCCAGGACTTTGGGGCCTCGCTTATGAACTTTCGGACAATCCGGCCCTGTACAGGAATGTTGTCAGGGCTTCACGCCACTATTTCAATCGACAGATAAGTCAAGAACTCATCCATTTAGTTGTCAAAGAGAAGCCAGACGTTATCCTCTCAACCCACTTCTTCCCTCCAGAGGTCTTGGGTGGATTCAAAGAAGAAGGGTTGATTTCGTCTTATCTCATCACCGTGATTACCGATTACGAGCCGCACTCATTTTGGGTGAATCCAGGGACTGATCATTACTGGGTTATGAGCGAAGAGGGGGAGAAGAATCTTGAAAGCCGCGGGGTGCCTTCAGGGAAAATTACGGCAGGCGGAATTCCTGTATCGCTCAAGTTTAGGCCTCAGGGTAAAAAGTTGGAGTTCCGTAAGAAGGAAGGACTTCGGGAGAATAAGTTTACGATTCTTGTAACCAGTGGAAGTTTTGGTCTGGGTCCAGCCAGTGAAGTCCTTCAATCTCTGAGGGAGTTTGGAGATAAAATTCAAGTGATGGTAGTCTGTGGACGGAATCAAAGGATGCATGATCTTTTGACGAAGGAGGTTTTTCCTTTTCAGTTAAAGCTTTATGGTTTCGTTTCAAATATGGATGAACTGATGGAAGCAAGTGACCTCTTGGTTGCCAAGCCTGGTGGTGCTACGGCAACAGAAAGTCTTGCAAAGGGCGTACCCGTAGTCGTTCTCCATCCCATCCCAGGTCAAGAAGCAAGAAATGCTCATCTTTTGAAGGAGTGTAACGCTGCCTTTTTCTTAGGAAAGCCAAGTGACATTCGAATTATTTTGAAAGGAATCCTAGATTATCCTGAGATGCTGGAAGAGAAACGTCGGATTATTCAAAAACTTGCGAGACCCGAAGCGGCACTCAATTTAGCGCGTTTTGTGGTGAGCAGAATGGAGAAAGCAACATCTCATGTCTGACGCAAGGTATCACGCGAGGCTTTTTTTGGAGACGCTTCGGGAAGATGGAGTTGAAGAGATATTTATTCCGCTGAGTCACAAGAAGGCGTCTCAAACGAGGGATGATCGTGAAGGAAGCCTTATCATATTGAGGAAAGAAGCGCTCCGATGCACGAAGTGTGACGAACTTGTCCGTAACCGACATTCTGTTGTATTCGGCTCAGGAAATATAAAGGCCGAACTTATTTTTGTGGGGGAGGCCCCAGGGAGTGAGGAAGATCGTCAGGGTCTTCCTTTTGTAGGACGGGCCGGCCAACTTCTTACCAAAATGATCGAGGCTATGGGGTTCAGGAGAGACGATGTCTACATAGCGAATGTATTGAAGTGCAGACCCCCGCAGAACAGAAGCCCCAAGCCGCAAGAAATCGAAAATTGTGAGCCCTATTTGACAGCACAGCTTGCTTTGATCCAGCCAAAAGTGATTTGCGCGTTGGGGGCGTTTGCCGCCCAGACCTTGCTTAAGACCGATATTCCTATCTCATCCCTTCGTGGAAAAACGCATGACTATCATGGGATTTCATTGATCTGCACGTTTCACCCCGCCTATCTCTTGCGCAATCCTGAGGAAAAGCGAAAAGCCTGGGAAGATTTAAAGAAAGTCAAAGCGCTGTTGGAAAAGAAATGAGTAAGGCAAAGGAGAGTTCGTCAGTGGCTGTAATGGAACAGAATGGGGTTTGTGTTGAGGTCGCGGTTCCGCTTCCCGTCGAAGGCCCCTTTACTTATCTTTTGGATGACGATCAGGTTTCAAAGGCTAAGGTAGGTGATCGGGTAAGGGTGCCATTCAGGAACAGAGAAATGGTCGGCTTCCTGGTCGCATTTAGAGAAACACCGCCTGAACAAAAACTTAAGAAGGTGATAGAAGTCATTGACGAGAAGCCCGTCCTTACGGAACGAATGCTTCGCCTTACAGAATGGATTTCTAAGTATTACTTTTCTAGCTGGGGAGAGGCGATTGAGACGGCCGTTCCAAAGTGGGTGAAGCAAGGAAAGAGGTGTCGCGAAAAAGAAATAGCACCCATCCTGTCAGCGCCACCCGTCCCTGAGAAATTGATACTCAACGAGGAACAAGAAAATGCCTATGAGGTAATACGGAGGGAACTCGAAGCGAAGAATCCGCACCCCATTCTTCTCTACGGTGTGACGGGAAGCGGCAAGACGGAACTTTATATTAGGGCCATTAAAGAAGTCTTGGCACGCGAGAAGGGGGCGATTGTCCTTGTCCCCGAGATCGCCTTGACTGAGCAGATTCGAAGATTTTTCTTTCATCATTTCGGAGATCAGCTTGAGATCCTTCATAGTAAGTTATCTGACGGGGAGAGATTCTCTGCCTGGAAGAGAATCGAAGCAGGCACAAAGAGAGTTCTACTAGGCCCTCGGTCGGCCGTTTTCGCTCCCATGCCGAATCTGGGACTCATTTTGATCGACGAAGAACACGAAGGCTCATACAAGCAGGACAATGCACCCCGTTATCATGCGCGTGATGTAGCGCTATGGGTGGCGAAAGAGGAAAAAGCGCTTTTGATTTTGGGGAGCGCAACACCCTCACTTGAAGCGACTTATCTGGCTGAGAAGGGAATTTTTAAGCGAGTGGATCTTACGAAGCGGGTTGAGAACAAACAAATGCCGCAGATCACCCTAGTTGATCTGAAAAACGAAGGAGACATTCAGAAACGTTCGGTTATTCTTTCCAGGCTTCTTCTTAGAGAAATTGAAGCAAACTTGAGAGACAGAGAAGGAACGATCCTTCTCTTGAATCGAAGGGGATTTTCAACCCAAATTCACTGTCCTGCCTGCGGGCAGGTTGTTACCTGTGGATCCTGTGAAGTCTCTCTTACTTTTCACCAAGAAGAGGATGTTCTTCTTTGCCACTACTGCAACTTCAAATGCCCCGTTCCAGATGTCTGTAGAAAATGTTCCAAGCCCTTGCTCCGTTTCTCAGGCTTTGGTACTGAGAAGGTTGAGAGTGAGCTTGCTCGTGTATTTCCCCACGCCCGCGTAGCCAGAGTTGATACGGACTCGATTCGTCGAAAGGGGAGTCATGAGCGAATCATTCAGGATTTTCGAGACAAAAAAATCGATATCCTGGTTGGAACGCAAATGATTGCTAAGGGGTTTGATTTTCCACACGTGACTCTTGTAGGAGTCATCCTTGCAGATGTGGGGCTAATGTTGCCAGATTTTCGTTCAGAGGAGAGAACCTTCCAGCTTCTTACCCAGGTTGCAGGGAGAGCGGGGCGGGGGGAAAAGACAGGAAGAGTCATCATTCAAACCTACTCGCCCGACCATCCTAGCGTTGAATGCGCCAAGGACCATGATTACTGGCGATTTTATCATGCGGAAATCCAGAAGCGCGCGGAGCATCATTACCCCCCAACCCAAAACCTTATCAATATCCTTGTTCGTTCGCGGGACGAAAAGAAGGCATATCTCTTTGCTAGGGAAATGCGGGATTCTTTAAAAAAGCATCTTCGCAAAGAAGATTCTCTGGAATTGATAGGGCCAGCGCCGCTTCCTTTCTACAAACTTCGGGGACATTATCGCTGGCATGTTTTGATCAAGGCCCGCGAGTTAACCAGCGCTCAAGGCCTCATACGGGAAATGATAAAAGGTCTCAAGAGACGTTCGGGAGTCATGTTTCAAATCGATGTGAACCCCCTCAATATTCTCTGAGGTTTATCTTTTGTCGTACGTGATATAATTTATTTGCTATGACTATTCTAAAAATCAGAACCTACCCCGACCCTATCTTACAGAAAAAGGCTGAACCTGTGTCCCGATTTGGTACAGAGGAACAAAGGCTTTTTGACGATATGATCAAGACCATGTATACAGCAGACGGAGTGGGTCTCGCAGCCCCTCAGGTTGGGATCTCTAAACGAATTTTGGTCGCTTCTCCGACGATGACGCAAGGGGAGGAGTATGTCTTTATAAACCCTGAGATTCTAGAGGCTCGAGGCAGGGAAATGGGACTGGAAGGGTGCTTGAGTTTGCCTGGGATCTCTGGAGAAATCCCCCGAGCCAAGGTTGTTCGTTTTCGTGCCCTTGACCGCGAAGGCAAGCCATTAGAGATAGAGGTTAAAGACTTTTTTGCGCGAATCATTCAACACGAAATTGACCACCTTAACGGGGTGCTTTTAATTGATCGGGTTGATTTCGATAAACGACAGGAACTTCTAGCTTCCTATCAACGACTTTAGGTCATTCTTGGGCTCTCCCTTGAAGATCGTTTTCTTTGGCTCTTCAGATTTTTCGGTACTGCCTTTCGAATTCTGTTTGAAATCTGCTCATCAGTTGGTTGCCGTAGTCACCACCCCTGATCGCCCGAAGGGTAGAGGCCTCCACCTTCAAGCAAATCCCCTGAAGGAGTGTGCTAAAAAGGCAGGCGTGTTAACGTTTGATCCTGAATCGCTTAAAGACCCCGAGATTAAAGAAAATATCGTTGCGCTTGAGCCCGATCTTTTTATCGTAGCTTCCTACGGCAAGTTGATTCCTTCTTCTTGGCTTGAAATCCCTAAAATTGCACCTTGGAATATCCATCCCTCTCTTTTGCCCAAATACAGAGGAGCGGCTCCTATAGCATGGCAGATTCTAAATGG
>JACQLI010000022.1 GCA_016204125.1 Candidatus Omnitrophota bacterium | reverse complement strand
CCTTTATAACTTTTCCCTTCTATGATAAGCTCAACCGAGTTGAAGTTAGTCAAAGAATTAATTACCTCATCAGTATTCAAAATCTTTGGTTTGCTCCGTTCTGCGAGTCCTGGAAAATTCTTCATGACTTGGTTGACAAAATTAGTTTGGCTGATTATAAGTTTTGTTTGCCCGGGCAAGATCTTTGGTTCAAACCTTTTTCCAAGCTCAGCCTGAATCTTAATTGGAACATATTTAGACATAAGTGAATTGATTTCCTGCTCAAGTCGGACTCTCGCCTGATCAGTCTTACCATATTCTCCCCTGAGGTAAGCACGATAGACATTCTCGACTTCATCGTAGAACTTACTGTTGTCCTTCCTCGAAAGATTAAGCTGACTTTCAAGCTGAGCCAGTTTCAGATTGACTGACTGATTTTCCTGCTCAATTTCCTGAGGTGTAGGACTCACCGAGACAGCGGGTTTGGCTTCAGGTTCTTTAGCTGGAGTCGGTGCAACAACTTTCAAGGTTGGTGAAGAGGGCTTAACTCGTGGACCTATCTCTTGAGCGGGCGCAGTGACCTGTTGTCCAACTACTGGCTGCTTCACTTCTGATACTTTAAGGGTTGGCGAGGAAGGCTTAACTCGTTGCGGCACTGCTGGCATCGGCTTGATTTCAGGTGCTTGAGCGGCCTGCGTGGCGTTTGTGACAGCGGCTGTAGGTTGATTGGTAAGGGCTATGGGAAGAGCGGGTGAAGGAGCAGGTAGTGTAATTGCGGTTTCAGCGGCCGTGGTCGGAGGCCCTCTTGGAGTTCCTTGATCGCCTGTAATATTTTTTAAATCTGCATCGCCTTTGTGATAAAAGTCCAACGCTACTTTAACGCCCAGGAATGCAAGGCCCGCCGCCAATACGAGAAGCAAAACCTTAACCTGCGTTGAACCCGCTTCCGAAGTAACACCAAAATAACGGTCGTAAGCCTTCTCAGCTTTCTTGACTCTCCTCATCAGCGTCTTGTGATCCTGTCTAAGGCCGGGATCCTCTTCAGCCTCTTCTACTTTTGATTTAAGTTCCTGGAGTGCACTTTCTAGCTCTTCAATTTTTTCCTCAACCTCTGCCTTCTTGCCAGTTTTTGTAAGTTCACGTTTATTCAATCGGAATGCAAATTTCAGTTCTCGCAACTTAGCTCTTATTTCCTCATATCTAAGTCTGTCGAGCGCGTGCTGCGCGACCTTTTCCCTTCGTTTCATTTCGTCATCCGAAAGGGTACTTGGATCAGTTAAGATCCCTTCCTCATCTTGAGCCGCGAGATAAGGTCCGACCATGGCCACAATATGAAGCCTCGGGTTTTTCTCATATTGCCGGCCAGCGTTGAACCATTCTTGGTCATCCGTTTTCTTCTGAAGATCCTCAAGCTCTTTTTGAGCTGTCTTTTTCGCTTCGCTTGTTTTTGCGGTAACGTAATCGATGGCAATTTGACTCGCTTCACCAAGCCGATCTGCTAATGGTTTGACTTCAGGTTTTACAAACTGCTCGGCTTCCTGAGTAATTCCTTTAACAATCTCCTCATCGTAGGGATCGATCTTCGAAGGATCGATGACCAACGTCTTTACCCCATCTCGCTCTTCGACGGAAACGGCACTCCCATCTTGGGTAATTCCTAATTCAACAGGGATCTCCGAGGGAAGTGCGGTAGGCTCCCCTCGTTCATTCAAAGTGGGGTAGTCGGCTGTGATTGTATAAAGTGTTCCTAATACGAGCGGAATGTCTTGTCTCCGCTGTTCATCAAGCTCAGAACTTACGGAGAGTTTGAAGGTCTTTTGGGAATGATTAAACGACTCAGCATTTTTGAATTCGCCGCTGCGTTTTATAAATCGAACGTCTTCCATAAACATCCTGACACGCGCTTTCTTATTAGCTCCCTCATAAACGATTTCAGTCAATTGATAGGCGTATGAATTGAGAAATTCTTCGCGCTTGCTATTCCATTGTGCTTTCAGTTTGAGATATTCTTTTGATTGATGCTCCTCCTTGGGAAACTTCCTCATTTGTGCTTCTATAATAGACATTTCTCTTATTAGTCTTCGTAGTGCTACGACTTCTTCAATCGCCGCCATAATCGTCTGAGCCAGCTGGACGAGAGGGTGGGTCTTCTTGCCGCCGAGCCTTTCATATTCTCTTTTTGCAATCGAATAAAGCCCTCCTCGGCCAGTCAATCGATGCGTTTCCGCCATTTCACCTAGCAGTTCTTCGCCGAGAGTTTGTCTGATATGATTTTTAATCTCCACTAAGGATGCTTTGTCTTTTTCAATTTGACCGGACTTGGCCTCACGACCTTTTCTGTCTCTCCCTGGTAACCTTTCCTCAACCGATTGAAATTCAAGTTCCGCCAGCACTTCGACGATTGCTTCAAGTTTGCTTACTCTTGTTTCGATGACAGTAGGTTTTTGCGGCTCGGCTGCATCGCCCACCCTTTTTGACAATTCTCTTCGGACTACTCCTCTTAACCCTAAAGTTCGGGGCAATTCAAGTAACGGACTCTCTTCATTCTCTAAAGCCTCCCGAGGATTCATATCGCGAATTCTTTTAAGGATATTAATTATCATCTCCAGAGAAAAATCGTCCTTAGTACCATGGATTGCTTGAGATGGAAGGTCGAGATTGGGTAGGACTCTTTCGATCAGATCGTCTAAGTCTTGAGCAGTCGCGATCTCGGCTATAGCCCAATCTATTTTCGGGCCAATTTCATACACAGCCTGGACAAATTCATCTTCACTCTTACCCTCTACAAGCGCTGTCACGAAAGGACTGTGTGGATCGAAATAATAGTTATCCACTTGGCCGATAAGGCCTTCACCTTCCAATTCCTTAATATCCCCTTCCAACCACTCCAAAGGATAACCGTATAGCGCAGCGAGAAACTCCAAGCTTCCTCTTGAAAGAATAACGTTGGGGCGTACAATCACTTCTCGAAGCAATATTCGGTCTTCTTGTTTCTGAGTCTCGTCTCGCGCTGGTTTTTCTGCCCTTTCCACAACTATCGGCTGCGTCTTCTTCCGCAGATCGGTTTTCGTTACCTCTTTTCCCGCTAGTCCAGCCCCCTTCCAATATATTCCAGCGGTTCTTGTTAACTCAGCAAGGGGACTCATTTCATCTTCCAACACATTCAGGACATCCTTAGCTTCATCGACTCTTTCTACGATTGTGGCAATAGTCTCCCTGTCGTAGTCTTGTTGAGTTCCATGGATGACCTCGAGGGGAAGATTTCTAAGAATCTGGGCAAGCTCCTTCAGATCCCGAGCGGCGGCGATTTTTCTAATCGCCATGCTTACTTTCACACCCTGTCTTCTGATCGCCAGTCCAAAATCTTTCTCTTGTGAGGCTTCTCTCGCAAACCTACTGTGAGGATCATAGTAGTAACGACCCTCATGTTTTATCAATCCATCACGCTGAAGTAGTCTCATGTCTCTCCATAACCATGCCTTTGGATAGCCGTATTTCGGAGCCAGATATTCCAAATCCTCCATTGAAATAGCTCCGTGAGAATCGATGATGGTCTCTCGCAGCAAAACTCTTCTTTTTTGCTCATCAACGTCAATGTCCTCTTGTATTATTTGAGCAGCTAGCACAACCTTTGGCTGTTCTCCATGAGCTTTTAGTTCTCTGCGCATTATTCTGTCTTGAATAACTTTTGAATACTTTTCAGCAGCAGTGTCAGTCTCGCGACGCCTGACCTCTTCCACTGAGGTAACACCAATCATACGTGCTTCGGCTCTGCGTTTGATTCCTTCAACAAGGTAATTCGGTAAAACCGCTGCGGCAATTCCATGTCCATCAACAGAAATACTGATTTCCTCTCTAGATGCTCGACTTCTTAAAATATTCTTAACTTCGGAATACCTTGCCTCGGAGCGGTATTTAACAAAGACAAGTGATTCATCATGGCGTCCCCCCAACGCTTCGGCTGGGATAATATAATATTGTTTATCTCCATCGCTCCTCAATTCGCCCCTCTCTAAAATATCAAGAAAACTCTCAACAGAGGCAAGCTCATTGTGTTTCCTTAGCTCAGCCCTGAGAAACGCTACTGCCTCTTTCGCATTTTTGCGGTTAAAGACCTCTTGAAGCGCTACCAATATCCAGAAAAGGACCGACTGTTTGAGGATCTCGCTAAATTCTCTGGACGACCGACCATTTGCCATTTCATACAAGAGTTGACGCGCCTCAGCACGATTGACCACCATTCGCCATGTAGAAAGCTGGAATCTCGGATCATTCAGGACGCCTGATTTTGGAGGGAAGAAGGCCTCGACCAGAAGTTTCTCAAGAGGCATCGGTTTCTGTTTGATCGCTTGCTCGTACAGCGCAGCCTCTTTTTCGCTATCGATCGCCTTCGAGATCCGCGGTGCAATAACCAGATAAGAATAATCGTGCTCTCTCAGATACCTTTCAATCCCCGGGGTATGGAAGCCTCCCGTAACAATCGCAGCGATCTTCTGATTGTCTCTTTCCATCTTTTCAATCGCCCGCTCAATCAGAATCCGGTCTCGCTTCAGCGCTACCGAGTAGAAACGTTCAACACGGGGGAGATCCTTCTCCAGTTGATCCATATTTCCAGGGAGACGGAAAGCAAAGTGATACTTTTCTAAAAGAGGGGTTAGAAACTGACTGAAGGCTTCGACTTTGAACTGATCCCGATACGTGTAAAAGAAATCGGCATCTTGCTTGGTGAGTGTAAAATGAAAAAGTTTTTGATAAATACTATGGATTCGATAAAGACGGTCTAACTCGATTTCCTCAGCGGAACGAAAGAGTTTGCTTTTGACGGCCCTTTCAATTGCGTCTACCTCATCGAATACCTTAACGTCGATTGAATCATAGAGGCGCATGTAGTGAAGATACTTGAGAAGGTTGTCATATCGGGTTTGCTCGATATCGAAAATCGGAAGGTCTTTAATCTCCTCTTCGAGGTATCCGTAATAGTCTGACCGTCTCATTTTCTTCATGCGGAATTGGACCGTGTTGACCAGGAATCGGGACAGCCGTTCCCGCGAGAGGAGTTTCCGGAGATCCTTTGTTAAGTTCTCAATCTCTGCTTCTGCCTTCTCAAAATCAATCTCCCTTTCAAGTTGTACCAATGAAACAAGCGAATGAATCAACGGGTAGTCATAAAGCGAAATATGATGCTTCTCAGCTGTACCTTTAAGGAATCCGATATAGGAAACAAGCTCATTCCCTCCCTCTTGAAACGCCTGATGCCTCAAGAAGAGTTCCTGAAGGTCGTCAGAAAAGACATGTCGAGATACACCCTCTAAAACCTTGCCGATTTCATCGAGGATTCTTTCATCCTGTTCTTTGGAATCCAATGCCTCGATGTAAGCTTTTCTGTTTTCTTCGTAAATCGCCTGATCCTCAACGCCGTAGAGCTTGACATCGGGTCGCTCGACGATGGCCAAGTACTCAGGTCCGGTAAGTCTCCCCTCTTTAAGGAAATAATCAGAAATGCTCTTCCTCGCTTTCTTGCTCGGGAAGAAAGAAAAGAGTTCTGTATAAAGATCCCCTTCTGCGCCTTCAAGATTGATTACACTCAAACCGTGTCGTTCCACAAAATACTGTAGAACCTTGGAGATATTTCTCTGTGCTTCTTCATTCACGTGTGCGTCTTGAATATGAATCACAACGCGGTCACGTGATCCCTGAAAACTACTTTTGATTTGAGCGATTGAATCAGGCAGGTCTAATGAATCGAAAAGTGAATTGATTGCCCCGCTGGAAGCAACGTCAGACTGGGCGGGAAACTTATTTTTTCCTGTGAGGGATTGGGCGATGAGGCTACTGTCCGCCCAAACAACGCTCGTCCAAGTGAAAACAAGCGCTGTCACAAATGCGATGGTGCGAAGCCAATGTCTCGGATTTCCGCTTTGACAGTTCATCATAAAGACTTTTTCAAGATCTTTACTTGAAAACTCAAAATAAAACTCCTTTCGGAGTTCAGATTTTTTTCAAAATAGAAAACAGAGTTGTTAAGCTCAATTATTTTTCCTGCTTTTAGTGCAACTTTAAGTCATCTCATTGGTTACGTATAAAAAATAACATATATTCACCAATATTACAAGTTTCTTAAGATATTATAAAAGCCATCTTAACCTAGCTAGAAATAAGGGGTTATGACCAGTCTAAAAGTTTAAAGTAAGTGAGTAATTAATCGAGCGCGTTTTTGTGAAGGATTTGTGCTCGTTTTTGCTGCAGTGGAAATGGCGGGCGGGACTAGTCCGAGCACTGTAAACTGAGGACAGTCATTATTCCCAGAGTATTCGAGTGTGGGGAATAATGACGGGCGCGACGGGACTTGCCCCTCACTTCGTTCGGGACTATCCCTATAGAGAGCGCCAGTCATCATTTCCCTATTGTACTGATTAATAAAGATGATGGCGGGCGCGACGGGACTTGAACCCGCAACCCTCGGATCGACAATCCGATACTCTAACCAGATTGAGCTACGCGCCCAGTAAGAGGTTATTCCTTTGGGCGTTCGTGGATTCGAACCACGGACCCCTTCCTTGTAAGGGAAGTGCTCTAACCAGCTGAGCTAAACGCCCGCAAATCAGGGATCAGGGAACAGGGGTCAGCGGTTGCTGATCCCTGACAGCCAATCCCAGATAGCTTATTCATTTTCATTGATGACATCAATCATCTTCCGAAGAAGTGAAAAATCCTTACGGTTGAATTCAAAGACGATCCGTTCGAGTTTGTGCGTTTCAGGCTCGTTTTCCTCTTCCTGAAGAGGCCCTCGGACCGCCTCGATTTTTCCCCTCTGAATGATCCTCTGAAAATTCTTATTAAGCCGATTCAATTGTCCCTTTTCTAGCGAATGCTGCATTCGAACCACCAGCTTGTGACCCACAAACCGAAGCGAATGATAGTTTCGGTAAAAACCAACCACCTCTTGAATCGCTTCTTGAATATCATGGGTGAATGTCATGAGGTCCAGATCCTCGGGATCGATCATTTTTTCTTTCAAAAGCCCCTTTTCAACAAATCTTCGAAAAGTGTCCCAGTAATCGTTCCCAGGTGGATCGACGAAAACAATGGGGCGCGGCTCTGTCTTGCCTGTCTGAACAAGAGTCAAGGTTTCAAATCCCTCATCGTGCGTACCAAAGCCACCGGGAAAAAGGACGGTTGCGTCTGATTCTTTGAGAAACATGAGCTTGCGGGTGAAGAAATATTTGAAATTGATCAGCTTCGGATCGCGTGCTATCACAGGGTTTGCTTCTTGCTCAAAGGGAAGGCGTATGTTCATCCCAAAACTTTTATCCCTCCCTCCCCCCTCATTGCCCGCATTCATGATCCCCGTCGAGCCGCCTGTAATCACCATCCATCCTCTTCGTGTGATTTCGCGGGCAAATTCCTTAGCCTGTTTGTAAGCGGGTGTGGTTTTGGGGGTTCGGGCAGAGCCGAAGATCGCGACTTTACGGATTAAGCGATAAGGTGTGAAAACCTTAAAGGAGTAACGGAGTTCCTTGACAGCTGTGTTGAGAATCTTAAGGTCGCCTCGGTCTACCTTTTCGTCCCGAAGCCGAACGACCGTGGTGACCATCTCCTGAAGGAGCTCCTTATCAGGAGATCCACCCAGTTTTTCGATCAGCTCAGAAATCAGTCGGTCGATCTCCGGCTGACCTGTTGTGTATCGTCGAATCACTCCGTCACACGTTTATAGGTTATTGAATAAGTTCTGGAGCTGGCGGGAATTGCACCCGCGTCCAGAGAACCTCTTTGAAGAAGCGCTACATGCTTAGCCTCTGTTTTATTTGATCCCAAGAACTCGCAGAGAAACGATTTCCTGGGACGAGCTTTCAAACTCTTAGTTCAAGCCCCGAAAGCAAAAGCCCGAACGCAACCCGCTAATGGTCATCTCAAAAGACTCACGGGTTGAAGTCCTAAGAGATGTCGCCATAATTAAATGGCGAGAGGAAGAGCGACCGGCCCAAAAGACCGATTCGCCCAGCTGAGTTTGTCAGCTTTTGTTGTTTTGTGAGGTGTTTTGCGAGGCCTCCTCACAACCTCGGCATGCTCTCCTATCAAAGATCGTCCACTGTCGAATCTAGTCAGCCCCAATCTTATACTATGAATAAATCCTATTTCCGCTTCTTAATCGCCCGCTCGGTTTCTCGATCGGCAATCCTGCGCTTAATCGTCTCTCGTTTGTCATACTCCTTTTTTCCCCTGGCTACTGCTATTTCGACCTTGGCCAAGCCTTTCTTGAAGTAAATCGAGAGCGCTATGATGGTGTGTGCTTTGCGTGACGTTTGACCTGCCAAACGGTCAATCTCGCTCCGCTTAAGAAGGAGCTTCCGCATCCTCACTGGATCTGCCAATTGAATATTTTGAATATGGGAATAGGGGGTAATGTGGCAGTTAAAGAGAAACGCCTCTCCTTTGATAATCCGAACGAAGCTATCTTTGAGATTAACCCGTCCCTCCCTCAGGGATTTAACCTCTGAACCCCTAAGGGCAATTCCCGCTTCGTATTTGTCAAAGAGCTCGTATTTATGGCTCGCCTGTCGATTGGTCGCAACAGTGGTCATGCCTAACCTATTGAATTATAATACCTTTACTTTTACCTTTCT